>CAKUYG010000001.1 GCA_934702165.1 uncultured Bacteroidales bacterium
CTGTACCAGGATAGCTCAGCCCCCCGGTGGCGAGAATAAGGACTTTGCAACTCCAGGCAGTCCCGTCAGAAAGCATGACCGAGAAGCCGGGCTTCACATCCGACACTTCAGCCTCACAGACGATTTTGACACCCGCTGAATTGCATGCGTTCACGAGTGTATCCACCACATCTGATGCCTTATACGACTCGGGGAAAGCCCTGTCTCCCCTCTCCACTACACTCCGCATCCCGAAACGGCCGAACCAGTCCAGCAGAGCCTCGGGAGGCAGGGAATAGAAGGCGGATTTCACCAGATTGGGATTTGACCTTATATGTCCGGAAAAATCATTCCAGTTCTTGACATTAGTAAGGTTGCACCGCCCCTTGCCGGTGATCATCACTTTCCTCGCCGGGCGCGGCATCTTCTCGAGAAGAGTCACCTGAGCATCAGAGCCGGCGTCAACAAGAGTCTTGGCGGCACAGTACGCAGCCATCAGTCCGGAGGCGCCGCCTCCGACCACCACTATATCACTTTTCATCAGGAAAACAAAAAAGGGAAAGCTTAGCACATCGCACCGCTACGACCTCCTACCTTTGCTGCCTTCCGGCCCTGGAGGATTTGGAGGGAGCTGGTCGTGTACGACTTTCCCGCTGCAAATATAAGGAAAAAATCAGATACAATTGAATATCATCGGGAGAATGTCGTCCACTTTCTCGAACTTCAGTATCTTGTCGGAAGCCACCATCAGCACCGACATGGGCTTGCCGGACTTGGCCTGATATTGTGCCATGACCTGACGGCACGCGCCACACGGGGTAGCCGGGGTCGGACTCAGACGACCATGGACACCTCCGGCAACCGCTATGCTCAGCATGTCCTTGTCGGGATACTTGGCTCCTGCGGCGAACATGGCCGTACGCTCTGCGCAAAGCCCGGAGGGGAAAGCCGCGTTCTCCTGGTTGGCCCCGCGGACTATCTGCCCGTTGGAGATGCGGACGGCTGCACCCACGTGAAAGTGAGAATAGGGGGCATAAGCCCCGGTCATCGCCTCTATGGCCGCACAAGCCAGCTCCCTGTCTTCAGGCAGCAGCTCATCTATGGAGGAATACTCCTGATATTGGATATGTATGTCTTTTGTCAACATCGGCAATGTGGTTAAACTTCTCAAATATATGATTAATTTTGCGGATATTAAATGCATCGAGATGAAAATTTGCGTAGGATTGTCGGGCGGAGTGGACTCAAGCGTAGCCGCACTGCTCCTCAAAAGACAGGGGTACGACGTGTTCGCCATGTTCATGCAGAACTGGCACGAAACCGAGGGCACGCTGCACGGGGACTGTGAATGGGAGGAGGACAGGTTCGTGGCGGAGATGGTGGCGCGCAAGATAGGCATCCCCTTCTATTTCGTGGACCTCAGCAAAGAATACAGGAGACGCGTGGTTGACTACATGTTCGATGAGTACGCACGCGGACGCACGCCGAACCCGGACGTGCTGTGCAACCGGGAGATAAAGTTCGACGCATTCCTCAAGGCCGCGCAGAAACTTGGTGCCGACATGGTGGCCACCGGGCATTATTGCAGAAAAGAGGCCCTTCCGGACGGGACATGCCGCATACTCGAAGGCACGGACCCCAACAAGGACCAGAGCTACTTCCTCTGCCAGCTGGACCAGGCACAGCTCTCAAAGGCCATGTTTCCCATAGGCGACATCTGCAAGCCGGAAGTAAGGAGGCTCGCAAGGGAAGCCGACCTGCCGTCCGCCGACAAGAAGGACTCCCAGGGCATCTGTTTCGTCGGCAAGGTTGACCTTCCCGTCTTCCTGCAGCAGAAACTTGAATCCAAAGAGGGGGATGTTGTCGAGGTGTTCGACAGGTATTATCTGGATTCCGACAAATACGCGCTGGACACAGAACTTCTGAAGAAAGGCACGGAGGCATCCGATGAAGAACTGCTGGAACTCTCAAGACCTTTTGACTACAGCGACATCCGCTTCGAGACGGAGGTCTACCGCTCCGGCAAGCACCACGTCAAGAAAACCAGATACAAGGCCAACCCCCACGGGGCTGTCATCGGCAGGCACGAGGGGGCGCAGTTCTACACGATAGGCCAGCGCCGCGGACTCTCCATAGGCGGGCACGCCCATCCGCTGTTCGTGATTTCTACCGACATAGCCCGCAACATCATCTACGTGGGCGAGGGCGAAAACCATCGGGGCCTGATGCGCAGCTGCCTGCGGATCAATCCTGAAGAAATGCACTGGATACGCCCTTCAGAAAAGATGGGATACGGGGAGAAACGGCGCTACCGGGTACGGATACGCTACCGGCAGCCACTCCAGGACGCGACCCTGCTGATGAGGGAAAACGGCCTGTTCATACTCTTCGACCACCCGCAGCGCAGCATAACTCCGGGGCAGTTTGCCGTATGGTATGCTCCTGACGGGGAAATGCTCGGAAGCGGGGTCATCTGAGAGACCCGGCTAGCGCGACAGCCACATTGATGCCGTCCATGGCGCTGGACACTATGCCTCCGGCATATCCGGCCCCCTCCCCGCAGGGATAGACGCCTTTCATGGAGACATATTCATAGGTCTCACTGTCCCTTGGCACGCGCACCGGGGATGAGGTGCGGGACTCAACACCCAGCAGGAGTGCGGCGTTGGTGTAATAGTTGCGCATCCTGACCCTCGGGAAAGCCTTGCGCAAGCGCTCGGCGACCATCGTCGGCAGGAGTTCATGCAAAGGCGAACTCACAACCCCCGGATGGTAACTTGTCTGTGGCATGGTCTTGGAGATCCTGCCCTGGCAGAAGTCCTCCATCCTCTGGCCCGGGGCTGCCATGGGATTCTCTCCCCCGTGACGGGAGGCGTATTCATACATGTCACGTTCGACCCCGTGCTGGAAGTCCATGAGTTTGAATGGCCCGTTTCCCGGGATGTCATCAGGTTCGATCTGGACCACGACTCCGGCGTTGGCGAACTTGCCGTTGCGGGATGAATTGGACATACCGTTGAGCACAACTGTATGAGGCTCAGTGGATGACGGCACCAATATGCCGCCCGGGCACATACAGAAGGAAAACACTCCCCTCCCGTCCACCTGCTCCACGAAAGAATATTCCGCGGCGGGCACGCCAGGTTTCCACTGCCCATGATACTGGCACCAGTTTATCTTCTCCTGAGGATGCTCCACCCTCACACCGAGGGCGAAGCCCTTGGCTTCAAGTTCTCCACCGGCCGCATACAGCATCTCATATATGTCGCGGGCCGAATGTCCTGTGGCAAGGATAATTCTGGAAGAGAGATACTTTTCCCCGGCAGCAGTCCCGGTCTCGAGCATGCCGTCGTCCCGGCTGACGATGGAATTCACCCTGGAGTTGAAATGATATTCCCCGCCCTTCCCGACTATGAACTTGCGGATGTTCTCAACTATAAGCGGGAGTTTGTCCGAACCTATATGCGGATGGGCGTCGATGAGAATGTCCTGGTTGGCCCCGAACTTCACAAGAAGATGCAGCACCTCGCGGATGTCGCCCCTCTTGGAGGAGCGGGTGTAGAGTTTGCCGTCGGAGAATGCCCCGGCACCGCCCTCACCGTAGCAGTAGTTCGAGTCCGGATTGACCTCCCCCTCACGGGAGAGGCGTGCCATGTCCAGTTTACGCGCATGCACGTCCTTGCCCCGCTCGAGTATCACAGGTCTCAACCCGAGAGAGATGAGTTTCAGCGCGGCGAACATCCCTGCAGGACCCGCCCCCACTACCGTTACCGCCTGCGCCCCATGGACATCAGGGTATTCCGGCAGCGAATATGGCACATAGTTGTCTTCCGGGGAATATGCCTCGTATCTGTAGCGCCACACAGGCTCCTTGCGGGCATCTACGGAGCGTTTTTTCAGCACCCACTTCAGTCCTCCAGCCTTGGCCTCGATCTCCTTGAGGCGCGGTTCCCGCGTCAGCGGGCATACGATCTCGAATTCCTTCATTGCTCAAAGCCCGATGCCCTCGATACCGGGGCAATATCAAGCGGAGTACGCTCTCCTGCAAGGTAATGATAGTATCCGGCGACTGCGATCATCGCCGCGTTGTCGGTAGTGAAGCGGAACTCCGGAAGGTATGTGTTCCAACCCCTGCGGCGCCCCTCCTCTTCGATGCGGCTGCGCAGTCCGCTGTTGGCTGAGACTCCCCCTCCGATGGTTATCTCCTTGATACCTGTCTGACGGGCGGCCTTGATGAGCTTGTCCATCAGTATGTCTATCAGCGCCTTCTGGAAAGACGCGCAGATGTCCTCCTTGTTCTTCTCCATGAATTCCGGATCCTTGGCCATCTCGTCCCTGACGAAATAGAGCAGGGATGTCTTGATGCCGCTGAAGCTGTAGTCGAGCCCCGGTATGTGAGGTTTGGCGAATTTGAAGCGCTCAGGGTCTCCCTGCTTTGCAAGGCGGTCGATGATCGGACCTCCCGGATAGCCCAGTCCCATCATCTTGGAGCATTTGTCGAAAGCCTCCCCGACCGCATCGTCGATAGTCTGGCCGAGAATCTCCAGATGAAGAGGGTCATCCACCCTGACTATCTGCGAATTGCCTCCGCTGACAAGCAGGCAGAGGTAAGGGAATGAGGGCTCACGGACAGGCTTGTCCGGCACTTTGATGAAATTGGCAAGTATGTGTCCCTGAAGGTGGTTGACCATCACTATCGGTATGTCCAGGGCGAGCCCCATGGCCTTGGCGAAAGAAGTCCCGACAAGCAGAGACCCGAGAAGACCTGGCCCGCGGGTAAACGCAATCGCGGTGAGGTCGGAAGGCTTGAGTCCGGCCCTGGAGAGGGCCTCGCTCACGACCGGCACAATATTGAGCTCGTGGGCTCTCGATGCGAGTTCGGGCACCACGCCGCCGTAGGCACGATGCACGTCCTGGCTCGCGATGACATTTGAGAGCAGCCAGCCGTCCTTAAGCACGGCTGCCGAAGTGTCGTCGCAGGAGGACTCGATTCCGAGGATGATGTCTGACATATTCAACTGTTAAAAGTCCGCAAAGTTAACAAAAACAATTATATTTGTAAGTTGGGTATGTACAGGAAGGGCTCTTACATAGCGGCAAGGATCATCGGGCTGGCGGCAGTGCTGGTGATGGCGGCCTTGTTTGCCGTCCAGACCCCTTCCGTCCAGACGCGGCTCTCAAGATACGCGCTGGACAGGCTCACGGCAGCCGCGGACGGCAGAGTCATCTACGACCAGATCAAGGTAATCCCGTCCGGAGCCCTGGTAATCAAGAACATGTTGATCCTGGACAAGGAGCCCTACACGGAAGATGTCAATGCCCGCGGATGGGAGAGAGTGGACACCATACTCACAGCCAAGACAGTCACGGCGACGTTCTCTCTCCCGAGCCTGCTGAAACCCGGGAGCATACGCGTCGGACGGGTAAGGGTAGATGGCGGAGAATTCCACCTGACTGTGGAACCTGCCAGCCGGCCGGACGGCAAGAAGACCATAACCAACATCGAAAGGGCTTTCGGACTCGGTGGCAAGAAAAAGGAGAAGAAGCCGCTCAAAGGTGAACTTTTCTCTGTGTCAAGGGTGAGCGTCAGCAATTTCCGCTTCAGGCTCAACAGTTTCAAGCCGCAGAAAGTCGACTACCGTGACGGTGCCATGAACTTCGACGACCTCGATGTGCACATCAGCAGCCTCAGCGGACATGGAGTCAGGATGGTGGACGGAAGGGTCAAGGCTGCGTTGGACAGGCTGAGCCTCACCGAAAAATCAGGGTATATTATGCTGAACCTCTCCGCAAGCTGCTCAGTAGGGCCCGGAAAGGCCATCGTCGAGGACATCCGCCTGCGTGACCCGTGGTCAGAAATCAACGTCAAGCACTACTCAATGGGGTACGAGAACGCCCGGTCGTTTTCAAAGTACGTGAAGGAGGTGATGATGGATGCGGAGATCGCCCCGTCTCGCCTTACTCTTCACAGCCTGTCTTTCTTCGCCAACTCGGTATTCCGCAACTGCGCCGCCTGCCTTGACCTCAAAGGCGGCAAGGTGCACGGCTACGTCAACGACCTTGCCGTGGAGGGGCTGAGTTTTTCAGATCCGAAGAGCGGCATCATCCTGGATGCCCTTGACTGCACTCTGACAGGCCTGCCTGACGTCAGGGGAATGATGGCATCTGCGGAAGTGAAAGGCCTGCATTTCACTGCATCAGGAGTGGAGAGACTGTCCAGGGATTTCATCCCGTCAGGCTTGAAGATACCGGACAACATAGGCAGAAGACAGCACTTCACCCTCAACGCCAAAGCCAAAGGCCCGCTCGGAAGGCTCAAAGGCACCGTTCACCTCCGGTCAGAAGCAGGGAGAATGAAGCTTGAGGCCGATATAAGGAATCTTCTCGACCCGCGAAGGGAGACTGAACTCGCGCTCAAATTCGGCACCGGCGCTCTGGACATCGGTGCCATAAGCGGCCTGGACTTTCTGGGCAGATGCGACATCTACACTGAAGCCAGGGCGACACTCGGGAAAGGCATACCGAAGGTCAACGTCGATTCGCTCAAGATCTACAGGCTCGATGCGGCCGGATACGGTTTCAAGGACATAAGCGCCAAAGGGGCCATTTCAGAGGAATCGGCAGAACTTGAAGTGAAAAGCACTGACCGCAACCTCATGATGGAACTGTCGGCCGGGGCATCATTCGGCGGCGGATCAGGAGAAAAGAGCCTCAGACTCGATGCCGACATCGACAATCTGGACCTGCGTGAACTCGGTATCGACCACAGGCGCAGCTCATCCAGGACTGCGCTCGGCATTCACGGATCGGTAAGCCATAAGGGTAAAGCCCTCAACGGCGATGTCAGGATAGGCGGCATCAAGCTCTGGAGCGGAGATGCGATGACGGACATAGGCGACATCGACATAAAGCTCTACAACATAGCGGATGACCAGTGTCTGAGCATAGACTCGCAGTTTGCGGACCTTTTCATATCCGGTAGCGGAAGCATCACCGATTTCGTGGAGGACCTGCAGGACGTCACCACGAGGCGGGAACTGCCGTCAATCTACCCGGACACCAGAGATGAACTCATCCATGGCAGATATGACCTCGACCTGCTCATGCACGACTCCAGAGGGCTCCTGTCATTCGCCTTCCCTGGCCTCTACATAGCCGACGGCACCAGGGCAACCATGAGCATATCCAAAGATGGCGAACTTGTCGGAAACGCCACCTCCTCCCGTCTAGCCATCGGGACGACATTCATAAAAGACGCCGACCTCCAGTTCGACAATCTCGGGGAAAGCCTGAGCATCAGCCTTATAGGCCAGAACTTCAGAAGCGGCAAATTCGATCTTGACAGACCGGACATAAGCCTTCTCGCCAAAGACGACACGATATCCGCCAGCCTGCGCTTCGACAGCTTCTCCCTGTCAGGAGGCTCAGGAGAAATATATGCCGAGGGAGAATTCTGGCGCGACTCGACCAACACTCTTGTGATCAAGGCACGCCCGCTGGAATCATATATATCGGCAGGTAACGGGGTCTGGGACATCGGTGAATCAGACGTGATGGTACGTGACGGGGACATATATGTAAAAGATTTCCGCATCAGCAACGGAGACCAGGTGATAAGCGTGGACGGAGGAATCTCCCGCGAAAGGGATGACACACTCTTCCTGGGCATAAGCCGTCTGGACCTCGCCCAGGCGGACGACTTCCTGCCGCGCAGCTACGGAATACGCGGAGTGGCCAACGGCAAGGCCATGCTGACCTCCAGATCCGGAAGGGCAAAAGGAATGCTGATGGACTTCAGGCTCGACTCTCTGAAAATCGGGAGCACTGACGCCGGCAGCCTGCAGCTGGCCAGCATCCTCGAAGACGACAGCGATGACATAAGCATATACCTGCGAAACGAACTGGACGGACGCAATCCCCTGTATGCCACCGGAATGTATTTCCCTGACGACGGGCGCATGTATCTTGACGCAGAACTTGACAGGCTGCCGCTCGAGATAGCCGGACCGTTCCTCACTGAAGTGTTCAGCGAGCTTGACGGAAGCGTCAGCGGAAGTGTCAGGCTCGACGGACAGACAGGCAACCTGACCCTTTCTAGCAATGGCCTCACACTCAACGACGCCAGCCTGCGGCCGGCATACACTGGAGTCATGTACACCTTGAACGGACCGCTTGAGGCATCCGGGGACGGGGTCCGTTTCAGCGGACTTCAGCTGCGCGACGACAGCGGCGGCAGCGGACTCATCTCGGGAAGCATCGACTATGACCACCTGAGGGACTTCTCCATCGACTCTGAGATAAGCTTCAACAGACTGAAACTCATCGACAGTCCTGAGCGCTCCAACGGGGTTTACGGCCTGCTCCGGGCAAGCGGCAGCGCCACAGTCAAAGGGCCGTTCAACGCCCTGAGCGTCAACGCTACGGCAAGTACGGCAGGCGAAGGCAACCTGCATGTGCCCATGTCCGGGGCGGTCGCGGAGAAGTCAAGCGACCTGCTGACCTTCACCGAAGCGGCCGCAGCCGTCGACCCTTATGAGGAGATGATATCCTCCATTGAGGAAAAGAAGAGGCAGCGCTCCGACATCGACATCCATGCCAACATAAGCGTATACTCCGGAGTCAAGGCTTTCGTGGAGATCGACAAGGGCGCCGGCAATGTGGCAAGCATCAGCGGAGACGGCAACATCAACCTCCACTTCAGACCGGCCAAAGCCGTGTTTGACCTCAACGGAGACTTCAGCATCCGTGAGGGCAACTACCAGTTCGTGCTGCCTGGCATCTTGAGCAAGGACTTCAGCGTGGCTGAAGGCAGCAGTATCAAGTTCGGAGGCGACATTGCCGACACTGAACTTGACATCAATGTCATATACAAGCAGAAGGCCTCGCTTTCCGCCCTCGTGGCCGAAGAGAGCAAGACCGGTACAAAACGGCTCGTGGAATGCGGCATCTCCGTCACTGACAGGCTCCGCAATCCGAAAATAGGCTTCAGCGTCAATGTTCCGGATCTTGACCCTACCACAAAATCTCTCGTGGAAGCGGCTCTCAGCACAGATGACAAAGTGCAGAAGCAGTTCATGGCCCTGCTTCTTATGGGCTCGTTCATCCCTGATGAGAACTCGGGTGTGGTCAACGGCTCGGAGATTCTCGTGTCCAACGTGACCGAGCTGATGTCCAACCAGCTCAACTCCATCCTGCAGAAGTTGGAGATCCCTGTCGATGTCGGTATCGGCTATCAGGGGACCTATCAGGGTTCAAACATGTTTGACGTTGCCATATCGACACAGCTTTTCAATAACAGGGTGATCGTCGGGGGCAGCGTGGCCAACAGGAAATACAACAACACCGCGACCAGCGGGGACATGGTCGGAGACCTCGACATACAGATCAAACTGGACGACGAGGGACGTTTCCGCCTCAACATCTTCTCCCACTCCGCGGACGAATACACAAGTTATCTGGATCTCTCACAGCGCAACGGCGTGGGTGTGAGCTACCAGAAAGAATATCTCGGGTTCGGCGACTTCCTCGGAAGCATATTCGGCCATAAAAAAGCGCGGGCCGGCGAGGGCAGGGCCGAGACCACTATCAAGATTGAAGCTGATGAACAGAGGAAAACTGTATCTGATACCCTCTCCGTTGGGGAATAGCCCCGTCGGAGACGTGCTCCCTGAGGGGACGCTGCGGATAGCCTGCTCGCTCAAGCGGTTCGTGGTGGAGGAAGTCCGCACGGCAAGGAGAATATTGTCCACATACGGGCTCAAAGGCCATATAGACAGCCTGGAGTTCCACGAGCTCAACGAACACACCGGTTCTGAAGAGGTCGAGGCTCTTCTTCCGCTATTCGACGGAGAAGACGTCGGATACATGTCCGAAGCCGGCCTTCCGGCTGTGGCCGACCCGGGGAGCGCGCTTGTGGCCTTATGCCACAGGGAAGGGATAGAGGTCATCCCCCTTGTGGGCCCATCGTCCCTGATGATGGCGCTCATGGCTTCCGGACTCAACGGCCAGTCTTTCGCGTTCTGCGGCTACGTCCCGGCCAAGACGGACGAGAGACGCAGCGCCCTGAAATCACTTGAGAGACAATCCAGGGCCGAAAGGCAGAGCAAAATAATAATAGAGACCCCTTACCGCAACGATGCCCTGTTCTCCGACATGCTACAGCTTTTAGCCCCGACAACCAGAATCTGCATCGCAGCGGACATCTCCCTGCCCACACAATACATACGGACCGACAGCGTGGCCGGATGGAAGAAGGCTGGGCTCACCATAGGCAAGCGACCCTGCGTGTTCATAGTGCTTGCTTAGTCACAGACTGATATGAAGATAGCATTTCTCACTCTCGGCTGCAAACTCAACTATGCCGAGACCTCAACATACGAACGCGGGTTCAAGGCCGCCGGACTCGAAGTGGTGCCATGGAGCGACAAGGCTGACATATATCTTGTCAACACCTGCTCCGTAACCGCAACTTCCGACAGCAAATCCCGCAACCTCGTACGCAAAGTCCACAGGGTCAACCCCGAAGCGGCCGTGATAGTCACAGGTTGCAGCGCACAGCTGCGACGTGAGGAGATAGAGGCGATAGAAGGGGTGACGCGCGTATTCGGAGCCACAGAAAAGCAGTCCGTCGTGCCCGAGACCCTCGCGCTCCTCGGACTCGCGAAGACCAACGGCAGAAACCCCGGTCCGAGCGGAGTGTTCGGGGCATTCAGCACCGGTGAGCGCACACGCTCCTTTCTCAAGGTGCAGGACGGATGCAACAACTTCTGCAAATACTGCACTGTCCCATACGCACGTGGAGAAAGCCGCAACATCCCCATATCGGAGTGCGTCTGCAACGCACGCAAGATAGCGCAGGAAGGTGTCAAGGAGATAGTCCTCACCGGGGTCAACACCGGAGACTTCGGAAGAAGTACAGGCGAAACTTTCCTTGACCTGCTCAAGGCTCTGGAAGAAGTGGACGGGATAGAAAGGTACCGCATCTCAAGCATAGAGCCCAACTTGTTGGAAGACAACATTATAGACTGGATAGCCTCGGGCACGAAATTCCAGCCGCATTTCCATATCCCCCTTCAGGCCGGCACAGATACGCTTCTGCGCAGCATGGGCCGGCACTACGATACTGATTTCTTTGAAAGGAAAATCGATTATGTGCGCCGGAGGCTTGAGGGTCCCGGCAAGCCGCTCGTGTTTTTCGGTATCGATGTCATGGCGGGACTTCCCGGGGAGACAGACGATCTTTTCCGTCAGGGGTATGACTTCATCAGACGGATCCGCCCGGCTTTCATACATGTGTTTCCCTACTCACGCCGCCCGGGCACACCGGCCGCGGAAATGCCCGGGCAGGTTCCTGACAACGTGAAGAAGATGCGTGTGGAAGAACTTGAGGGGCTGTGCTCCGCCCTGCACGAGGATTTCATAAGGGCCAACAGGGGCGTAAGGGAGAAGGTGTTGTTTGAATCCACTGACAGAGGCGGGAAGATGGAAGGATACACCGGCAACTACATACGCACAGAGCGCGAGTATGACCCCGCGCTCTGTGGAAAAATCGTAGACGTGGTGATTTAACCACCTATCACCAGTCCGTCATAGGCGGGATGGACGTGCGGAGGAAGCTCTCTGCAGAAGTCCTCATACTTGGGAAGAAGGTGTGAAAGATGGGTGATGTACGACTCTCTGGCCCCCACCCTGTCGAAAAAGTCAAGACACTGCTGAAGAGACGGATGGGAGCGGTGCTCCTCGCGCTTCACGCATCCCAGTGTGATGTACTCCACACCCTTGAGCTTTTCGTATTCACTCTCATCTATATGTTTGATGTCCGTGAGGTACGCGATATTGCCGAAGCGGTAGCCGAGCACCGACATGGACCTGTCGCTCAGATGCCAGCCCTGGATGGGCACGACCTCCACAGGACCGGGGGCAGGAACATCCTGCGGCGGAAGATGCTTGTAGCCGAAGCCCTTCTCCCACACGAGGATCTCCTCGTCCGCGTTTGAATGGACGGTCACAATGTGCCTGGCATCAATGGTATGCACATGCCACTCCGGAGATCCCGGGTACTTAGGCTCGGCGAAAGCATAGGAATAGTCCTGCCTGAGGGTGTCCTCGACATATTTCTCACAGTATATGTTGACAGGATGCCTCTCGATGAGGTTGAACGCCCTTATGTCATCAAGTCCACCGGTATGGTCCTTGTGATTGTGGGTCAGGAGTATGGCATCAAGATGCCGCACCCCCTGACGGAGCATCTGATATCGGAAATCCGGGCCCGCATCGACAAGGATGGTCAGCCCCCCGTATTCGACCAGCGCCGACGAACGCAGACGCTTGTCATGAGGATCAGTCGAGCGGCACACCGGGCAGTCACAACCGATCATCGGCACCCCTTGAGACGTGCCGGTGCCAAGAAAAGTGAGTTTAGCTTTCATCGGGGTGCAAATATAGCAATTTTCCCTCTTCGAGCATATCCCGATAAACCTCCATCACATCGGACGGAAGAGAGTTGCGCGGATCACGGCACCATTCCCGGAAATCGTCCATGCTGAAACCCGGATGGGATGCCGCATAAGAGAGTATCACCTCCTCGGTACGCCTGCGTGCCGCCCGGGAGCGGCACACGTCGCAGCAGCCGCAGTCCCTGCTCTCCGCCTGCCCGAAATAGGCGAGAAGATACCTCGAGCGGCAGGTATCGGTCTGCGTGACATACTCCTCCATCGCAGCGGCCCTCTTGTGCGCGTTCTCCTTCAGGAAGTTGTACTTGTCCTTGCGCAGGTTGAGGTTGCCGGGCATGAGCCTGCCGTGATGGAGAAAAATGACCGTAGCCTTGTCACAGGGGACGTAACGGATCAGGTGCTCCAGGGACAGGCCGTACAGCAGCTGCCGCAGCACCGGGACCGTGACCCCGCAGCTGCGCGACAGCCTTTCCTCATCCACGGGGACAATATATGAGAATATCCCCGGGTACCCCCTCATCAGGGCATCAAGCAGCTGAGGCATCTTCGGATCCGGAAGGCTTATCTCATAGAGGGCCTGCCGGTCCGCCAGGATCTTGACCTGGGTGGAAATGTCCGCATCCTCGGTAAATGTAAGATGGTCGGTCATCTCAAGATAGCGGATCGCATAGTGGAGCTCAGCCCTGCCCAGAGAATAATGCTTGGCAAACGCATCGAGGTCGAACTTGATTCTCGCACCGGCTCCTCCCTCGTACGGTATCTGATTGAATATGTGAATTTTCTGATATACGTCTTCGATGTATTCAAGGGACGGGAAAGATATGTCCAGCAGCTGGTGGAGCCTGCGGATGTCCGTCTTGTTCCACAGAAGCACCGCCCATGAGCGCTGTCCATCCCTGCCGGCCCTGCCGGCTTCCTGGAAATAGGCCTCCGGACTGTCCGGGAGCCCAAGATGCACCACGAAACGCACGTCTGGTTTGTCTATGCCCATCCCGAACGCGTTGGTACAGACCACGACCCGGATCTCCCCTTTTTTCCAGGCTTCCTGCCGCTCCGACCTGGTAAGAGTCCCCAGCCCGGCATGGTAGAACGACGCGCTTATCCCGGATGAGGAAAGCTGGGCTGCAACCTCTTCGCACCTGCGCCTGTTGCGCATGTAGACTATCCCAGACCCCGGAACGCTCCGGCAAATGCTCAGGAGCTGGCCGAGCTTGTCCTCGCACTCGCGCACTATATATGAAAGGTTCGGTCTCTCGAAACCGCTGCGAAGCAGGGTGAAGTTCTTCAGGTTGCGCTCAACCTCGCTCGGAGTCCCGGGCCGTACCAGCTTCTGCATTATGTCTTCGGCGACTTCCGGTGTGGCGGTGGCGGTCAGCGCTATCAGCGGGGCGTCCGACACCTTTCGTATCTGGGCTATGCACAAGTAGTCAGGACGAAAATCATACCCCCACTGGGAGATGCAGTGAGCCTCGTCCACCACGATGAAATTGATTTTCAAGACCTCAAGATAGGACTTGAAAAGGCTCGTCCCGAGCCTTTCCGGGGAGACGTAGAGGAACTTGAAGTCGCCGTAGGCGGCATTGTTGAGCGCAAGATCCACTTCACGCCTGCTCATCCCGGCGTGCACGGCAAGCGCCCTGATGCCCCTGGACTCAAGATTCTGGACCTGGTCTTTCATCAGGGCTATCAGGGGCGTCACCACCAGGGCTATACCGTCCCTCATCATGGCCGGAACCTGGAAGCAGATGGACTTGCCCCCGCCTGTGGGAAGTATGGCCAGAGTATCCCGGCCTTCGAGAGCAGAAGATATGATTTCCTCCTGCATGGGCCTGAAGCTCTTGTACCCCCAATACTTCTCGAGTGTCTGCACCGCCGTCATCATACATACAAAAATAATCCTGACGTCCCGAAATTGCAAATCAAACTTCGATTTGCTATATTGCAACGATTTTTCAACCACGTACATGAAGACCACCACCATCCTTTCGACATTTGCGCTGTCTCTACTGCTTGCCGCCTGCAGCACGCGGCAGGACGAAGGGGAAACCAGACTCATGCGCTATTATCCGGACGGCAGGGATATTGTCTGCCTCAACGGCAACGGACGTTACACCAGAGCCCTGTACGGAACCCACACCCGTTTCAGGCTCGAGACCTCGGACAGGCCGCTGTTCGCCACCTATGACAAGACCGACAACCGCAACTTCCGTTTCAGCCTGATACTGGACGGAAAGCCCCTTAGGCTTGACAGCACAGACTTCTGCGAGGCCCGCTACCAGGGCGGCAGACGCAGCTACCTGCTGCGCGACAAATCGTGGGGCAGGAAGGCCGGCCTGCAGGTCACGGCACTCGCCTCCCTCTCAGAGGAAGCCGCCATCTGGCAGTTCATCCCTGAAGGGTTCTCAGGCAAGGTGGAAATCCAGGCCAAAATGTGCAAGGCCGCAGGCACCAGTTTCAAAAGGGACGGAGACCTCGGCATGGACCCGAGAGAATCTTTCGACCCCTCACCGGACGAAGCCGGCCTTACAGTGCTGAAATGGGACGCCGGAAAGGAAAGCTACTGCCTCTATCGGCATCCGGAAGGGATCTCCTGCTACGGCGATGAAGGCCGTCCTTTCTACGAAAAGGAAGAGAAGTCCAGACAGGAGCTTGTCAGCCGTATAGAATTCAACACCCCGGACCCGTTCTTCAACACCATCGGGGCCAACCTCGCCGCAGCGGCGGACGGCATCTGGGACGGGGAGACGTTCCTGCACGGGGCCATCGGCTGGCGCACACGCCTCGCCGGGTGGAGAGGCGCCTATGCCGGGGACGTGACGGGATGGAACGACAGGGCGGAATCCCATTTCACCGCCTACTCCAAAAGCATGGTAACAGATGTACCTCCAATATATGCTCAGCCACAGCAGGACCCCGACTGCAACATGGCACGGGCCCTCAAGAAATGGGGAACCCCGATCTACTCAGACGGCTACATCTGCCGCCTGCCGGGACGCACCGACCAGATGAGCCATTACGACATGAACCTCAACTACATAGATGAGCTCATGCGACACTTCCGCTATGACGCCGACACGGCCATGATGAGACGCATGTGGCCTTATATCAAACTTCACCACCAGTGGGAAAAGCGCAACTTCGACGCCGACTCAGACCACCTGTACGATGCATACTGCTGCATCTGGGCAAGCGATGCACTGTACTACAGCGGCGGGGCCGTGACCCACTCCTCGGCATACAACTATTTCTCCAATCTCCATACCGCAAGGATAGCCGAGATCATCGGAGAAGATCCGACCCCGTACAGAGAGGAAGCCGAAGCGATCCTGGAAGCCATGAACAGGCGTCTCTGGCTTGAGGACGAAGGACACTGGGCCGAATACCAGGACTATATGGGACTGAAGAGGGTGCACAAGAGCGCCGCGATCTGGTCCATCTACACCCCGATCGACTGCGGGACCTGCACCTCGGAGCAGGCATGGAGGGCCACCCGCTACGTAGATGAGCGTATTCCCCACATCCCGGTGAAATACCGCTACGACAGCAAGGCCCTCAAAGCATTGGGGCTCAAACTGCCGCGGCCGGAAGAAGATCTTTTCATCGTGTCCACAACCAACTGGCTCCCATACGTATGGAGCACAAACAACGTGGCGCACGAGGAAGTGGCGGCCATGGCTCTGGCCTACCTTCAGGCAGGGCGCAGCGACTCCGGATTCAAGCTTCTCAAAGCCGACATCCTTGACGAGATGTATCTCGGGGAATGTCCCGGTAACTTCGGACAGATAAGCTATTACGACAAAGCCAAGAAAGAAGCCTACCGCGACTTCGCGGACAACGTCGGTATCACTTCCAGGGCCCTGATAAACGGGCTCTTCGGGATCCTCCCGGACGCCCTTGACGGACAGTGCATCATCAGACAAGCCTTCCCGGACGGGTGGGACACGGCCTCCATCAAGACCCCTTACCTGTCCTATTCTTTCAGGCGCGAGGGGAATTTCGACATATATGAGGTGGAGCAGAACTTCACCGCCCCGCTCCAGGTCATCGTCAGGGCCAACGCCGGCGGCGGCAAATACCTCGAAGTAGCCGGAACTTCAGAGAAGAAGCAGACCATCCGCGTGGACCGGAGGCTCCTGCCGGAAGCCCCTTCCTACGATGAAAGCGCCCTGTTCGGGCCGGACACGGACTCCGAAGAATACATGGAAGAGATGGGGCTCGGGAACATCGGCCCAAGGACGGCCTATTCTGTCCCTGTAGACATCAGCCGCGTGTTCAACTCCGACGCCGACGACATCTTCCGCAACGAGTACCTCTCCCCGCGACCGCCTTTCACCACCCTTGAGCTCCCTACCCAGGGCGTAGGCGAATGGTGCGTGCCTCTGGAGACCTACGAGATCGAGGACGACGGGCTGAGAAAGAGAATAGAGGGCGGCATCTTCGACACCGGACTGGGGCTCAAGTTCCTCTCCCCGGCAGAAGGGCCCAACACGGCCTACACATCCCTTTGGGACAACTACCCGGACTCAGTGACCGTCAGCCTGGAGGGCAAGGCGTCCTACGCCTGGCTGCTCATGGTCGGGAGCACACAGAACATGCAGAGCCGTATAGAGAACGGGGCCGTGAGGGTCCGGTACACCGACGGGGCGGAAAGCGTGATGTATCTGGAGAACCCTATAAACTGGAGACCTGTAGAACAGGACTGCTACACCGACAGACTCGCCTTCCGCGCAGCAGGCAGGAACCCGTACCGTGTCTCGTTCCTGACAGGCGAGGTGATGCGCGAGATGAGGCCGGACCTGCTCGGCGAGGGCGGTGCCACAGCCGACTGGAGACCGGAACCGGGAGAAAGCACAAAACCCAAAGCCGAGCTCAACCAAGTGACGGACAGGACCATTATACACGGGGGCGCCACCATCCTCAAAATGCCGCTGGACGGCACGCGAACCCTCGAGAGCCTGACGCTGCGCACCCTGTCCAATGACGTAGTCATAGGCCTTATGGGTGTAACATTGGAGAAATAATTAAAAAAAACGTATATTTGCGCGCGAAATTTGCAGTATAGAAAACAAGTTAATACTCCAAATACCAAACATATCATGTCAAAAATTGATTTAAGCAAGTACGGTATTAAAGGAACCACAGAAATCCTTTACAATCCGACCTACGAGGTTCTCTACAACGAAGAGACCAAACCGGGGCTCGAAGGTTACGAGAAGGGTCAGGTAACTGAACTCGGCGCAATCAACGTGATGACCGGCATCTACACCGGCCGCTCCCCTAAGGACAAGTACATCGTTATGGACAAGAACTCCAAGGACACCGTATGGTGGAACACTCCGGAGTATCCTAATGACAACCACGAACTTTCAGAGAAAGTCTGGAAAGAGCTCAAGGCTCTCGCCGTAAAGGAGCTTTCAGGCAAGAGGCTCTTCGTGGTGGACGGTTTCTGCGGTACCCACAAGGATACCAGGATGAAGGTGCGCTTCGTCATGGAAGTCGCATGGCAGGCACACTTCGTCACCAATATGTTCATCCGTCCACAGAACCAGGCTGAGTTCGACCAGGAGCCTGATTTCGTAGTTTACTGCGCATCAAAGGCAAGAGTCGAGAACTACCAGGAGCTCGGCCTCCGCTCCGACACCGCTGTCGCATTCAACGTGACCAGCAAGGAGCAGGTCATCCTCAACACATGGTACGGCGGTGAGATGAAGAAAGGCATGTTCTCCATGATGAACTACTACCTCCCTCTCAAGGGCATCGCTTCAATGCACTGCTCAGCCAACACCGACCTCAACGGAGAAAACACGGCCATCTTCTTCGGCCTCTCCGGAACCGGCAAGACCACCCTTTCAACCGATCCTAAGCGTCTTCTCATCGGTGACGACGAGCACGGCTGGGACGATGAGGGAGTGTTCAATTTCGAGGGCGGCTGCTATGCCAAGGTTATCAACCTCGACAAGGAGTCTGAACCGGACATCTACAACGCCATCCGCCGCGACGCCCTTCTGGAAAACGTCACAGTGGACAAGAACGGCAAGATCGACTTCGCCGACAAGAGCGTGACCGAGAACACCCGAGTATCCTACCCGATCTATCACATCAACAAGATCGTGCGTCCTTACTCACAGGGCCCTGCGGCAAAGCAGGTCATCTTCCTGTCAGCCGATGCGTTCGGCGTACTTCCACCGGTATCCATCCTCACCCCTGAGCAGACCAAGTACTACTTCCTCTCAGGATTCACCGCAAAGCTCGCCGGTACTGAGCGCGGCATCACCGAGCCTACCCCGACATTCTCAGCCTGCTTCGGCCAGGCATTCCTTGAGCTTCCTCCTACCAAGTACGCTGAGGAACTCGTGAAGAGGATGCAGAAGAGCGGCGCCAAGGCATATCTTGTCAACACCGGCTGGAACGGCACAGGCAAGCGTATCTCAATCCGCGACACCCGCGGTATCATCGACGCCATCCTCGACGGTTCCATCGACAAGGCCCCTACCAAGAAGATCCCTTACTTCGACTTCGAGGTACCTACCGTACTCGAGGGTGTTGACACCCACATCCTCGATCCTCGTGACACCTACGCCGATGCTTCCGTATGGGACGAGAAGGCAAAGGACCTTGCTGGACGTTTCATCAAGAACTTCCACAAGTACGAGAACACCGAAGCCGGCAAGGCTCTCGTCGAGGCAGGTCCGAAGCTCTAGTCTTCACTGAAGACTGCACCATAAGGGGCGGGATCCTTACACAGGGTCCCGCCCTTTCCGTTTTGGAGAAAATTACCTATATTTACCGGAAAATAAATGAACAACTTATGACCTTAATCATCATTGTCGCCATCGTGGCCGTCCTGGTCCTTTGGTTCATTTCCATCCAGAGAAATCTCGTGAGCAAAGACGAACTCTGTCAGAACTCCATGAGCCAGATCGGCGTACAGCAGCAAAGCCGCTGGGATGCCATCACCTCTCTGGTCCAGCTCACCAAGTCCTACAACGAACACGAGTATAACACCCTGAAGGACGTGATAGCCCAGCGCAAGGAAATCACAGGCACAAGCCTTGCCTCCGATGCCGCCGGCCAGGAAGAACTCCTCACCGCAGCGGTCTCACGCATCCGACTTGTCGCAGAGCAGTACCCGGAGCTCAAGGCCAGCGAGACATACGCCAAGACGATGGAGAGCGTCAACACATACGAAAACCAGGTGCGCGTCAGCCGCATGGTCTACAACGACAGCGTGACCAAGTACAACAGGCTCGTGCGCCAGTTCCCCGACTCGCTTGTGGCCGGAATGCTGCACTTCTCCGTAAAAGACTACCTCAAGGATCCTGGCGAGAAGGCGGAAATGCCGAAAATCAACATCTGACACCCATGCGCAGGTTCTTTTTCGCCATTGCCGCGATGCTTATCGGTGCAGCAGGCTTGTCTGCGTACAGCCCGGAGATCCGCGACATAGACATATCCATGACCCTGCACAGGGACGGGTCGGCCTCAGTGAAGGAACGCTGGGATGTCTGCGCCGCCGACGGGACGGAATGGTATCTTGTACGCAAGAACCTCGGAGACATCGACATACGGGACTTTTCCGTCACCGACGAGAGCGGACGGCGTTACGTCAACGAGGGAGAGTGGGACGTGGACCGCAGCATAGAGGACAAGGCTGGACGCTGTGGGATTGTCCACAAGGGCGACGGGATGGAGTTATGCTGGGGCATAGGAAAGCTCGGAGACCATATCTTCACTGTCTCATACATCATGACCAATGCAGTCAAGTCCTTGAATGACTATGATATGCTGCATCTTCAGATTGTCTCCCCCGGGCTCTCCTCCCGGCCGGAACACGTAAAGGCGGAAATCGGGATAGAGGGCGCACAGATTGACTCCACAAACACACGGCTGTGGGGATTCGGCTTTGAGGGCGAGGCCACCATGGAAGGCGGCAAGGCCGTCTACGAGAGCAGTGAAAGATTCAAAAGCAACAGTTCCGTGATAGTGCTGCTGCGTTTTGACAAAGGAACTTTCGATTCCATGAGCACACAGGACAGGGAATTCGCAGAAGTGCTCGACACGGCTCTTGACGGCTCCGACTATGCCGAAGACGATGACGAGGGAGGCTGGTTCGGATTTGCGCTCGTCATCCTCACTGGTATCGGGATGGTCCTCATCGCTTTTGCTGCAAGCGCCGCAAACAAGCGGAAGATCCTTGGAATGAAGCCGAAAGACATATCATGGAGCAGGGAAATTCCGTTCGGCGGCGACACAAACGAGTCATACTACACCCTTCAGAGACTTGGAGAGGACCGGTCCGGTGGCAGCGGGCTGGCTTCGGCCCTCATACTGAAGATGATATACAAGGGATATCTTACGGTGGCTAAGAACGGCGACAAGGTGGATCTCTCGTTCAGCGGGACAGCTCCGGACGATAGCGACTCGACAATGAGAGGTCTGTACAACATGATGCTCAAAGCGAGCGGTTCCGACAGGATCCTCCAGAGCAAAGAGTTCTCAAGGTGGTCATCGGGGCACAGTTCAGAAGTAAACAACTGGATAAAATCAAGCACATCCTGCGGGCAAAAAACTCTGGTCCGCAACGGCTTCATCCAGGGTTCCGCCTACACGGAGAAGGGACAGAGCGAAGCGCGCAAACTACTGGGCCTCAAGAAGTTTCTCCTCGATTTCACCCTTATCAAAGAAAAGGAGGCTGTCGAAGCCGTCCTTTGGAAGGAATATCTGGCATTCGGCGCATTGTACGGTATAGCCGACACTGTGGCCAAACAGCTTCGCGACATCAACCCTCAACTCCTCGAACAGGAGGATGGAGGATTCGACTACGCCACTCTCTATCTGATACTGAAGCTCAATGACAGCCTGTCACGCTCCATCACCAACGCATCCATGGATGCTGAGGCAAGGACGGGAGGCTTCGGCGGTGGCACTTCATTCGGCGGAGGCGGAGGATTCAGCGGGGGCGGTGCCGGAGGTGGTTCAAGATAAGATGAGAGAACTGGATACAAGCATACAGTATCTTAGCGGAGTCGGCCCCAAAAGGGCCGAACTGCTCTCAAGGGAGCTCGGCATCGAGACTCTCTCTGACTTGATACACCTGTATCCGTTCCGCTACATCGACAGACGCGGCATTACGCGAATCTGCGACATCCGACCGGACCTGGCTTTCGTCCAGATACGGGCAAGAGTGGTCTCAAGGACACTATATGGGACCGGCTCCTCCTTGATCCCCCAGGAAGGCCAGATCAACTTCAACACCTGCCGGCGTCTTTCGGTCTTCGTCGAAGACGGAAGCGGAAGGCTCGAGATGGTGTTCTTCAAGGGGATAAAATGGAACTGGGGCAGACTCGTCCCAGGCAGCGAGTTCGTCTTTTTCGGCAAGCCTCAGAGTTTCGGGGACAGGATCAACATAGTCCATCCGGAAGTTGACGCTCCGCAGGCCGGATCCCCGTCGCAGTCAGCCCTGACAGGGGTTTACCCGAGCACCGAAAAACTCAAGAACGGAGGGGTCACCGGCAAGGTGATGTGCCGCCTGGTGGCCTCGGCGCTCGCCCTGTGCCTGCCGGAGATAGAGGAGACGCTCCCCGACTACATTCTGCGCAACAAGGATCTGGCATCGTTGAAATCCGCGCTCTACAACATACACTTTCCAAAGGACAGCAAGGCTCTGGAACAGGCCACGCGCCGCCTCAAGTACGAGGAGCTGTTTCTGCTCCAGCTGTCTCTGCTCAAGCAGAAATATGTACGCTCCAGAGGGGCGGTCGGACTGATGATGCCGAGGGTTGGCGATGCCTTCAACTCCTGCTTTAAATCCCTCCCATACAGTCTGACAGGTGCACAGCAGAGGGTGATACGCGAAATCCGCGCGGACCTCACGGGCGGGCGGCAGATGAACCGGCTTCTGCAGGGGGATGTCGGCTCCGGGAAGACCCTTGTCGCAGTATTCAGTTGCCTGCTGGCTGTGGACAACGGCTACCAGGCCTGCATAATGGCCCCGACAGAAGTCCTCGCGCAGCAGCACGCCACCAATATCGCAAAATATCTGGCTCCGACAGGAGTAAGATCCGCCCTGCTTACCGGCAACAGCACTGCAAAGGAGCGCCGCGAGATACATGCCGGACTTGAAGACGGGACAATAGGCATCATCGTCGGCACCCATGCGCTTCTCGAAGACAATGTGGTCTTCAAGAATCTGGGCCTTGCAGTCATAGATGAGCAGCATCGTTTCGGAGTGGACCAGAGGGCACGGCTTTGGGCCAAGAACAGCCCCTCGCCGCACATTCTTGTGATGACGGCGACACCGATTCCCAGGACATTGGCCATGACCCTGTATGGCGACCTGGACGTCTCGGTCATTGACGAGCTGCCGCCTGGACGCAAGCCGGTACAGACCATCTGCATCGGGCAGAACAGGCTCGGGGCCATGTACAAATTCATAAAGGAGGAGATCGCGTCCGGGCGGCAAGCCTTCATCGTCTACCCGCTCATCTTCGAGAGCGAGAAGCTCGACCTGCAGAACTTGCAGAACGGGTACGAGGACATCATGCGCGCCTTTCCCCTGCCCGACTACAAAGTGGCCATTGTCCATGGTCAACAGAGCCCGGAGGAGAAGAGCTTCAACATGGACGCATTCGCCGCAGGCAGGGCGGACATACTGGTGTCCACCACCGTCATAGAGGTCGGGGTTGATGTACCAAACGCATCTGTAATGGTGATAATGAGCGCGCAGCGCTTCGGTCTGAGCCAGCTCCACCAGCTTCGCGGCAGGGTGGGACGCGGGGCCGAGAAAGCATACTGCATACTCGTAAAGGACAACAAGACCTCAAAAGAGGCGCAGCAGAGACTCGACCTCATGTGCGCCACGGAAGACGGGTTCGAGATAGCGGAGCAGGACATGAAGATGAGAGGGCCCGGCGACCTTGAAGGCACACAGCAGAGCGGGCTTCCGATCAACCTCTCCATCGCCTCGCTGGCCAAGGACGGCACCATGCTCTCAGAGGCACGGTCCGATGCCGAGAAGCTGCTGGAAGCCGACCCGGCCCTTGAGAGCCCGCTGAATGCCCGGCTGGTACGGGAATTGAAAAAAGGCAGATACGAAATCAAAGATTACAGCAAAATATCATGAAAAAAGCACTTATCGGTTTATTCGTTTTGACTATGGCAATGAGTTGTGCTAAGACAGAGGAAAGCGGCTACATCGGCCCTTCCGACATCAAGGTCGAAGGCGGAGTTATGACCCCCGAGACCCTGCTCGCACTGGGAAGGCTCTCCGACCCGCAGATATCCCCTGACGGGGCCAGGATACTCTACGGCGTGTCCTACACCTCCGTCCCTGACAACCGCAGCTGCCGCAACCTCTTCATCTGCAACGCTGACGGCTCGGACAAGAGACAGCTCACGCACTTCGGCTCCTCCGTAAGCAACGCCAGATGGTCCAAGGACGGCTCCAAGATCTATTTCCTGTTCAAAGGCCAGATATGGCAGGCCCATTTCAATGGCAAAAGCCTGGGCAAAATACAGAAACTCAGCGAAGTTCCTGCCGGAGTGAGCGGGTTCAGCGTATCCCCGGACGAGGCAAACATCATATATGTAAGCAGTATCAAGAACAGCGCCCTGCAGCAGCCGTCCGACAGCGACCCTTCACTCGACAAGGCACAGGCCTACGCCACCGAGGATCTGATGTACCGCCACTGGGACCACTGGGTGACGGAAGTGCCGCGCAGCTATGTGGCACCGTTCGCCGGAGCCCTCATCACCCCGGACAATTCTTTCGACATCCTGGGCACAAAGGAACTCTATGAACTCCCGACAGAGCCTTTCGGCGGCATAGAACAGCTCGCCTGGGCTCCGGACAGCCGGCACATAGCATACTCCTGCCGCAAGAAGACCGGCAAGGAATACGCGTTCAGCACCAACAGCTGCATCTACATCACTGACATCCAGTCCGGGCAGACTGTAGATGTCACGACTTCAGGCGGATATGACACAGATCCGGTTTGGAGCGGGGACGGTAAGCATCTCGCATGGGTTTCGATGGCGCGTGACGGCTACGAGGCCGACCGCCAAAGGCTTATGGTTTGCGATGTGGAGCTCGGAGACAGTGTTGCTCTCGGGGCTGCGGTGGAGCTCAGTTCCACCTTCGATCACGATGTCGCAGGTCCGGTATGGCACGGCGATGAGATTTTTTTCAATTCTCTGGTGTCAGAGGGCATACAGGGAATCTTCTGCATCGACCTCAGCGGCGAAGTGCAGAGGGTGACAGGAGAGGACTGGTGGTTCGACTTCGACTCACCGTTCGCAGTGCTCGAGAGCGACAAGGGCGTGACCCTGCTCGCCTCTTACGCCAGTCTCAAGTTCCCTACCGAACTCGTGGCAGTGGACATCACATCCGCCGGAACTTCATATAGGCAGCTCAGCGATGAGAACGGCCACATAATCAGCCAGCTCGATGACATACGTTCAGAAAGCGTGCTCGTGGAGACCGTGGACCACAAGCAGATGCAGTGCTGGATCACATACCCTCCACACTTCGACAGCACCAAGGTCTACCCGGCCATCGAAATCGTTCTCGGAGGTCCTCAAGGCACCAATTCCCAGGACTGGAGCTACCGCTGGTGCTATCGTCTTATGGCCCAGCAGGGCTATATCGTCATCAGGCCAAACCGCCGCGGCACCACTGCTTTCGGTCAGGCATGGAAAGAGCAGATATCCGGCGACTACTCTGGTCTCAACATGCAGGACTACCTCAGCGCAGGCCGCTATATCAAGGACAAGCCTTATGTAGGCAAACTCGCATGCGTCGGAGCATCCTACGGCGGATATTCAGCCTACATGCTCGAAGGCATGCATGGTGACCTCTACGACTGCTTTATAGCGCACGCGGGAATCTTCGACGAGAAGGCCCTCTGGTTCACCACTGAAGAGATGTGGTTCGCCAACTGGGACAACGGCGGCCTTACTGAATACGCCTACACCCCTGGGCAGGTCGGTCCGAAAGGCGACGGAATCACCTTCGGCGGCATGCAGCAGGCAGGCGCTCCTTACGCCAGCACCGCAAAGGCCCGCAAGCACTACGCCAACGACCCTTCTTCCATGGTCACGAAGTGGCATACTCCAATCCTCTGCATACACGGGATGATGGATTTCAGGATCCCGTACACTCAGGGCATGGCGGCATTCAATGCCGCACAGATGATGGGCGTGCCGTCAAAACTTGTCGTGTTCCCGGAAGAAAACCACTGGATACTTCAACCACAGAATTCTCTCTATTGGCACAGGGAGTTCTATGGATGGCTTGACAGATGGATGAAATAGCATGAAACTCAAAGAAATAATAGGCGCCATCGAGAAAGTGGCGCCGCTTTCTATACAGGACGGATTCGACAATTCCGGACTTCAGATCGGACTGCCTGAGCAGGAGGTGAATTCCGTACTGATCTGCCTTGATGTGACCGAAGAAGTGGTCGCGGAAGCGGAGAGTCTCGGCTGCCAGCTGATACTTTCCCACCACCCGCTGCTCTTCCATCCGCTCAAGTCTGTGAGTGACAGCACCTACCAGCAAAGATGCGTCATACACGCAGTGAAGGCCGGGATCGCAATCTACTCTGCCCACACCAGCCTTGACAACGCCAGGAACGGGGTCAATTTCAAGATCGCGGAAGTCATCGGAATGGATGGCCTTTCATGGCTCTCGGCGAAAGAGGGTTCCGATGCCGGTTCCGGCCTGATCGGAGAACTGAAAGAGCCGATGCAGGACAACGAATTCCTGCTTATGCTCAAAGACCGGTTCGGGGTGACCGCTCTCCGTCACTCGGGCGCTTCAGGCAAGCAAATAATGAAAGTAGCCGTCTGCGGCGGCGCGGGGGCATTCCTGCTGCCGGAAGCTATACGCAAGGGCGCGGACTGCTTCGTCTGCGGAGAGTTCCGGTATCACGATTATTTCGAAAACACAGGTGTGCTCCTGGCCGAACTCGGCCACTACGAAAGCGAGCAGTTCACACAGGTTCTCCTGCTCGACATTCTGACGGATGCTTTTCCGGGAATCAGTGCGAGGATCAGCGGAACATACACCAACCCTATAAATTGTCTGATATGAACAGCAAATACTCCCAAGACGGCATCGTGACATGCTATATGTCTGATTGCCATCATATTCTCCGCCCGGAATCTTTCCTCGATCTTGCACAGCAGATGGCTGTCAAGGCAGCCCAGGTGCAAAGCTTCAGCGATGATGCCCTAAAGTCACACGACTGTGCCTGGATCCTGGCAAGGATGCAGACCAGATTCGAGAGGAAAGTCCGCTTCGATGAGAAAATCCACCTGGACACCTGGCACAGGGGGCTGGACGGCCTGTATTTCATCCGAGACTATCAGCTCAAAGATTCCGAGGGCCGCGTGGCTGTCAATTCCACAAGTTCCTGGATAGTGATGAACCTCGAAAGCCGCAGAATATGCCGTGGAGAGGAGGTGATGTCCCTGATCCCGGCAGAATCACAAAGCGAAGACAAGGCCATTGAATCTCCATGCCCGAAAATCGCATTTCCGAGAGGGGCTGAGCTCAAGGAAATCGGTACCCATCGCGTAAACTGGTCTG
Source organism: uncultured Bacteroidales bacterium (assembly GCA_934702165.1). Taxonomy (GTDB): domain Bacteria; phylum Bacteroidota; class Bacteroidia; order Bacteroidales; family UBA932; genus Cryptobacteroides. The sequence continues at coordinate 27,022 of CAKUYG010000001.1, forward strand.
ACGTGGACTACAACGGACACGCCAACAATGTCAAATATACAGTCTGGACTCTGGACAACCTTCCGCAGGAACTCGTCTTCGGACATTTTCTCAAGGAAGTATCAGTCAATTTCAACAAGGAGGCAAGGGCCGGCGACGTCGTGACGCTTTACCACACTGAATGCGATGGCGCACACATAGTGGAAGGACGCAGCGGAGACCATCAGGTCTTCATCGAAAGGCTCGTCTTCGAGGCTTAGGCCTTGAGCGGCCTTATCTTGGCATACTTGAGCAGCAGAAGTTTCTCTCCGTGGATGTCGAACTTGATATGGGCTTTCATGTCAGGCGCCGTCCCGGAGAGATTCAGTATTGTGCCGGCTCCAAACCGGTTGTGCTCTATCCTCTCCCCTTCGCGCAACTGCCTCATGTCCACTCCTACAAAATCCGGATCCGGATCAGGCAGGGACGGGCGCGGCTGTACTGAGGGACGTGCAGGAAACGGTCGCACATCCTTTGATGGACGTTCCCGATGTTCGTATGTGACACGGGACGATCTGCCATAGTCCCCGGGGGAACTGCCCTGGATGCGGTCCAGCCTGCCGCCTGTGAATCTCGACCCGAAGCCGCCCCATTCGTGCTTTACTCCGCTGTCATCAAAATCAGCCTCCTCCAGAGGGTTCTCGATATATGAAGAATCTATCTCCTTTATGAAGCGTGACGGAGAATTGGATTCGTGTTTCCCGTTGCGCATGCGTGTACCGGCAAACGAGAGGGACAGGGCCTTGCCGGCCCTTGTCACGGCCACGTAGAAAAGACGGCGTTCCTCTTCGAGGTTCTGCTTGGTGGCGAGCATGGAAAGGCTCGGGAAAAGGTTCTCCTCCATTCCGGCCACGAACACATACGGAAACTCCAGGCCCTTTGCAGAATGCACCGTCATCAGCGCAACCTTGTTGTCCTCATCCCCCTCTGAGACATCGACATTGCTCAGGAGGGAGACGTTTTCGAGAAAATCGTCGAGTGTGACCGTCCCGAGCGGCTCGTCCGCTCCTTCAGCTTCCATCTGCCTCTCTTCGATGAATGATGACACAGAGTTGAGAAGTTCGTCAAGATTCGATACCCTGGAAAGCCCCTCGATGCTCGTATCTGCCTTGTAGGAAGCATACAGTCCGCTCTTCTCGGCTATCATGATAGCCAGGTCATGGGCATCTGTCGTGCTGACCATTTCCGAGAGACCTTTTATCATGGCGCAGAACGGCACCACCTTGGCAACCTTGAGCGCCGCTTCGAAAAGCGGGACGCCGGCTGCGGCCGCACCTGACTCGACAAGCCTGAACGTGGTGTCCCCGATGCCCCTTGCAGGCTTGTTGACCACCCGTCTGAATGACTCGTCATCGGAAGGGTTAACCACCAGTTTGAAATATGCCATCATGTCTTTGACTTCTGCACGGTCGAAGAACGAGTTGCCGGAGTAGATCATATATGGGATGTTGCGTCTGCGGAGCTGCTCCTCCAGGGCGCGAGACTGCGAATTGGTACGGTAAAGGATGGCGAAGTCCTTGTAGCGACACTGCTCCTGGCGCATTCTGGAGATAATCTCGGACACTATCGACACGGCCTCGTCCTGTTCGGTGTAGGCCTTGAGGAGTTTGATCTTTTCACCGGTGCCGCCCACGGCATAACATTTCTTCGGGATGCGCCCGTCATTGTGCTCTATGAGGGAGTTGGCCGCATCAACGATGGTCGCAGTTGAACGGTAATTGCGTTCCAGGCGGAACACGTGGCACTCGGGGTAGTCTTTCTTGAAATTGAGGATGTTCTCGATCTTCGCCCCGCGGAACGCGTATATGGACTGGCTGTCGTCCCCGACCACGCAGATGTTGTGGTGGAACTGTGCCAGTTTCTTGAGTATCAGGTACTGGGCATAGTTGGTGTCCTGGTACTCGTCCACCATTATATAAGAGAAACGGTCCGCGATCGCGGCAAGTGCGTCTTTGTTGTCCCGCAGGAGGTAATTCATATTGAGGAGGATGTCGTCAAAATCCATGACCCCCGCGGTCTTGAGCTTCTTCTGGTAGAGCTCGTACAGGTCGCACATGCGCGGTTTGCGGCTGTGGGAGTCGGAGACCATGAGTTCCGGGTTGTTGCGGTAGCCCTGGACCGTCACGAGGTTGTTCTTGGCCATCGATATACGGGAAAGAACATCCTTGGGCTTGTAGATCTTGTCGTCCAGGCCAAGCTCCTTGATGCAGGCCTTGACCGCACTGGTGGAGTCGGACGTGTCGTATATGGTGAATCTCTCCGGGTAGCCCAGACTCGCCGCGTACTCCCTGAGGAAGCGCACGAACACCGAATGGAAAGTCCCCATGACGAGCCGCCGTGCAGTATGGGAGCCCACCATGTCGGCGATCCTCGACTTCATCTCTCCGGCGGCCTTCTTGGTGAAAGTCAGCGCGAGGATACGCGAGGCTTCAACGCCGGAAGCCAATATGTATGCTATTCTGCTTGTAAGAACCCTTGTCTTGCCGGAGCCGGCGCCAGCAACTATGAGCACGGGGCCGTCAACACACTCCACGGCCCTTCTCTGCTCTTCATTCAGTCCCTCCAGGACCGCTTTCACTTTATCCTCCATAATGCCGCGAAATTACGAAAAAATTGAGTAAATTCGCAGCGCATTTGCAAATCATATTAACGTCATACTCAAATGTCACAAACCATCGTTTTGAAAAAGGGTCTGAACATCCCTATCAAGGGGGAAGCGGAACTTCGTGTCTCCAAGGCGATTGCTCCGGGCATTGTGGCGGTCTGCCCTACAGACTTCAAGGGTCTTCTCCCAAGGCTTCTGGTCAAGGAGGGGGATCCTGTGCTCTGCGGTTCTCCTGTCATTGCCGACAAGAAGAACCCGGACATCCTCCTTACCTCTCCGGTAAGCGGAACGGTCAAGGAACTCGTCAGGGGCGACAAGCGCAAACTGCTTGCAGTCCTTATCGAGGCTGACAGCCAGAACCGTAGCGTCGACTTCGGAGCGAAAGACGTCTCAGCCCTCAAGGCCGACGACGTTCGCGGAGCAATCCTCAAGAGCGGCCTCTGGCCATGGCTCGTCCAGCGCCCTTACGGCATCATCGCCGATCCGGCAGTCAAGCCGAAGGCCATCTTCGTATCCGCGTTCAACACAGCACCTCTTGCCGCCGATGCAGAATTCTGCCACGCCGGTGACCTTAAGGCTATTCAGGCTGGAGCAGACGCTCTCTCCAAGCTCACGGACGGAGGCGTCCATGTATCTGTAGACGCATCAGTGGAGCACAGCGAATTCACCAGACTCAACGGAGTGAAGCTGCACAGTTTCAAGGGCAAGCATCCGGCCGGCAACGTCGGAGTGCAGATCAGCCACATCTCCCCTATTCAGAAGGGCGAGACAGTCTGGACAATCTCCCTCGAAGGTCTCGCAGCCATCGGAAAACTCTTCACAAAGGGAGTCTACGATGTGCGGCGCAAGGTGGCTGTCTGCGGTCCTATGGCCATCGAGCCGTCTTACGTCGAGACCATACCCGGCATGCCTCTCAAGGAACTCGCCCCTTACTACGGCGGCACCCCTGACGGCGTCCGCTTCATCAGCGGCGACGTCCTCTCCGGAGAGAACAAGGGAGTGGACGGCTATCTGAGGTTCTTCGACGAGCAGGTGACGCTCATCCGCGAGGGCTACGAAAAAGAGCTCCTCGGCTGGGCACGCCCGATCAGGCACAAGGAATTCAGCACCGACCACTGCTACTTCTCATGGCTCACCCCTTGGAAGAAGTACAATATGGACACCAATCTCCACGGCGGCGTCCGCGCCTTCCTGATGAACGACGGATACTACGCCAAGGTACTTCCGATGGATATCTACCCTATCTATCTCACCAAGGCCTGCCTCGCCGGCGACATCGACAAGATGGAGCAGTTCGGCATCTACGAAGTTCTTCCGGAGGATCTCGCGACATGCGAGTTCGTCGACCCGAGCAAGAACAACATCCAGGACATCATATCAAAGGGCATAGACCTTATGCTCAAGGAAATGGCTTAAAGGTATGAACAAGATTTTTGAAAAAGGCGGCAAATTATATTGGCTGCACTCAACAGTTGACGCTTTTGAGACATTCCTGCATGTGCCGGGGACTGTGACCCTCAAGGGTTCCCACGTCCGCGATGCCATCGATCTCAAGCGCATCCTCATCGTCGTGCTCGTGGCGGCGGCGCCGGCAGCCCTGTTCGGAATGTGGAACGTAGGCTACCAGCACAGCCTGGCCATCGGCAACACGGGGATCGACATCCTCGGCAACTTCTGGTACGGATTCCTCAAGGTCCTGCCTCTTTATCTGGTTTCCTACATCGTAGGTCTCGGCATTGAATTCGCTTCCAGCCAGATCCGTGGTGAGGAGGTCAGTGAGGGCTACCTGGTGTCCGGATTCTTCATTCCTCTCATCGTCCCTGTGGACATTCCGCTCTGGATGCTGGCGATCGCCGTGGCATTCGCTGTCATCTTCGGCAAGGAAGTGTTCGGCGGCACCGGCATGAACATCTGGAATCCGGCACTCCTCACCCGCGCCTTCCTCTTCTTCTCCTATCCTAACTACATGTCCGGCTCCAACTGCTGGATTTCGTACAGGCCTGGAGAGAAGCTTGTGGACGGCTTCACCGGAGCCACCCCGCTCGCCCTTGACGGGGCCAGCGCTCAGTACGGCACCGGCTTCTGGGATCTTTTCATAGGCACCGTCCCGGGATCAGTGGGTGAAACATCCGTGATAGCCATCCTTCTTGGCGCCATCGTACTGATATGGACCGGAGTGGCAAGCTGGAAGATCATGGCCGGAAGCATCGCGGGCGCTCTGCTCGTGGGCTTCATCGGTGACCTCGCCGGCGTAACCTCCATCCCATGCTACATGCAGCTCCTCTACGGAGGCTTCGCTTTCGGTACGGTCTTCATGGCCACAGACCCTGTGACCTCAGCCCAGACCGAATGCGGCAAATGGATCTACGGCCTGCTCGTCGGCGCCCTGTGCGTGATGGTGCGCCTGTTCAACCCTGGATATGTGGAAGGCATGATGCTCGCCATCCTGCTCTGCAACACCTTCGCCCCGCTGATCGACTACATCGTGGTGAACCTGCACACCTCCCGCAAGGCTAAAAAACTTAAAGTCGCATAGATATGAATACCAACAGCAATGTCTATACAGTCATCTACACGACGGTGATCGTCGTTGTGGTTGCAGCGGTGCTCGCTTTTGCCGCGATGACGCTCAAGCCTATGCAGACTGCAAACGTGAAGGCTGACACAATCTCGCAGATCCTGACAGCCGCCCAGGTCGGCACCAAAGCGGAACTCTCCGCCATGGGCAACGACGCAGTTCTCACCAAATACTCCGAGCAGATCGCGGAAGCATTCGCGGTCAATGCGGCCGGAGACAAGGTCAAAGATCTCGGTACAAGCAAGGACAACATCGAGCTTATCGACAACTTCAAACCACAGGACCTCGCCATCAAGGAAGGTACGGACGCCGTGCTCCCTGTATACGTATTCAAGTCAGGAGTAACCGTGATTCCTGTCTACGGAGCAGGCCTCTGGGGCCCTATCTGGGGATACATCGCCCTCCAGCCTGACCATCAGACAATCGCCGGCGCATATTTCGACCACGCCAGCGAGACCCCTGGCCTCGGTGCCAAGATCAAGGACGACCCCGACTTCCAGGCAGAGTTCATCGGCAAGAAGCTCAACCTTGAAGATGAGGCCAACCCTTTCGACATCGTTAAGGGCGGCGCTCCTGAAGGAGACGACAACGCAGTCGATGCCATCACCGGCGCGACCATGACATGCAACGGCCTCAACAAGGCCATCGATGTCTGGGCCGGGGCTTATGCCGGATACCTCAAAAAAGCGACAACAAGTACGGAGGAATAAGTTATGAGCAATCTTAAAGAAACAATCCTCAATCCGATACTCAAGGGGAACCCGATCACCGTCCTGGTGCTCGGAATATGCTCCTCGCTTGCAGTTACGGTGCAGCTCAAGGGAGCCCTCGTGATGGGACTCTCCGTGATGATAGTCACCGGACTGTCAAGTTTCGTGGTGTCACTCATGCGCAACACAATACCTAACCGCGTCCGCATCATCGTGCAGCTCGTGGTGGTGGCGCTCATGGTGATCCTCGTGGACCAGTTCCTCAAGGCATACGCCTACTCTATCGAGAAGCAGCTGTCCGTCTACTTCGGACTCATCATCACAAACTGTATCGTGATGGGACGTATCGAGGCGTTCGCCCTCGGCAACAAGCCGATTCCGTCCCTGCTTGACGGTCTGGCCAACGGATTCGGCTACGCCCTGATCCTTGTCATCGTGGCTTTCTTCCGTGAACTTCTCGGAAGCGGCACCGTACTGGGATTCCAGGTTCTTCCTGCCGGGTATATAGCCAACAATCTCGTCATTCTCCCACCGTTCGCCCTCATCCTTCTTGGATGCATAATCTGGATTCAGAGGGCCTGCGACAAGGACCTTCAGGAAAAATAACAGCGACGCTCTATGGAATATATAAGTTTATTCGTCAAGTCAATCTTCATTGACAACATGATATTCTCGTACTTCCTTGGTATGTGCTCATACCTGGCGGTATCGAAGAATGTCAAGACAGCCAACGGACTCGGTCTCGCTGTTATCTTCGTGCTTCTCTGCACCCTGCCTCTCAACTACCTCCTCAACAGGTATGTCCTGCAGCCGGGGGCTCTCAGCTGGCTCGGTCCGCAGTTCGCTGACGTTGACCTGAGCTTCCTGAGCTTCATCCTGTTCATCGCCGTCATAGCGGCATTCACACAGCTTGTGGAGATGATCGTGGAGAAGTTCCTTCCATCCCTCTACTCTTCACTCGGCATCTACCTTCCGCTCATCGCCGTGAACTGCGCCATCCTCGGAGGCGCGCTCTTCATGCAGCAGAAAGATTTCGCCAATGTGGGAGAGTCGGCGGTATACGCTCTCGGATCCGGCATCGGCTGGTATCTTGCTATCGTCTGTCTCGCCGCAATACGCGAGAAGATGGCTTACTGCAATGTGCCTAAGCCTCTCAAGGGCATCGGAATCACATTCATCACCGTAGGCCTTATGGGCATCGCATTCATGACCTTTATGGGTATTCAGCTTTAGGAGGATAGAGAAATGAGTTCAACAATCATAGCTGCAGTAGCAGTAATCACAATAGTTACCCTCATCCTCGTGGTCGTGCTCCTCGTTGTGAAAGACAGGATCACACCTAAGGGCACCGTAAAGATCGACATCAACAACGGCAAGAAGGAACTCAACGTAACCCCTGGTTCATCTCTGATGAGCACCCTGGCCGGTGAGAAGATCCTCCTCCCGTCAGCCTGCGGCGGCAAGGCCAACTGCGGCCAGTGCAAGGTGCAGGTGCTTGAAGGCGGCGGAGAAATCCTCCCTACCGAGGTCGGCTTCTTCAACCGCAAGCAGATCAAGGACGGCTGGAGACTCGGCTGCCAGGTCAAGGTCAAGGAGGACATGAAGATCCAGGTTTCCGAATCCGCCCTGTCCGTAAAGAAGCTCGAGTGCGAGGTCATCTCCAACAAGAACGTGGCCACCTTCATCAAAGAGTTCACGGTCAAACTGCCTGAAGGCGAGCATCTGGACTTCAAGAGCGGTGAGTACATCCAGATCGACATCCCGGCATACCACGTTTATTTCAAGGATATAGATGTGGATCCGATCTATCGCAAGGACTGGGAGCGCTTCGGATTCTTCAATCTTGAGTCCATCAACCCTACCCCTACCGTAAGGGCCTACTCCATGGCCTCTTACCCTGGGGAGAAGGGCATCATCAAACTCAATGTCCGCATCGCCACTCCACCGTTTGACCGCAGTGTACCGAAAGAGCAGGGACCTAAGCTTCTCCCTGTCAACCCGGGTATAGCCTCGTCCTACGTCTTCACCCGCAAGCCGGGCGACAAGGTTATGATCAGCGGCCCTTACGGGGAATTCCTCCTTCCGGACAACGATCCGGACAACATCGAGTACATCTTCGTCGGCGGCGGTGCAGGTATGGCACCTCTCCGCAGCCACATCATGGAGCTGTTCAAGACTCGCAAGACCAAGCGCAAGGTCAACTTCTTCTATGGCGCGCGTGCCCTTGTCGAGGCCTTCTACCTTGAGGACTTCGCCGAACTTGAGAAGGAGTTCCCTAACTTCAAGTTCCATCTGGCCCTTGACCGCCCTGATCCGGCAGCCGATGCCGCAGGCGTTCCTTACACCGCAGGCTTTGTGCACAACGTGATGTACGAGACATACCTCAAGAACCACGAGACTCCTGAAGATATCAAATACTTCATGTGCGGTCCTCCTATGATGGTCGCTTCAGTCAACAAACTGCTCGACTCTCTCGGAGTACCTCCGGAGAACATCCTCTACGACAACTTCGGCGCTTAAGCCGCGACACTACATACGGCACCCCCGGGCTTGATGTCCGGGGGTGTTTTTTTTACACTGGGTAGTGCAAAGATTTTTTCTTTATAAAGAAACAGAAAAACCTGAGAAATGTTTTTTATGAATCGATTGGAATGCGGAAAGAACGGCATAGATTTGCAGCGTTATGAAAAACTTCACGCACCAGAAAAGCCGGCAGTCCTTTCCGGACCGGTTTCAGAGAAAAGGCAGTCTGCCAGACCGCCGGTCATCCATGATCATCGTTTATAGCTTGCTTGTACTCCTGCCGGCTTTTTTGGTATTATCCTGCGAAAAGACAGGGCCTTCCGACCCTTCCGGGGTTACAGACCCGGTACAGGTCAAAGACTCCGCAGTATTTGTTCTGAACTTCGGGGATACGGAGAAACCCGTAAAGAATCTCGATATATTCATATATGATGCGGAGGGCGTGCAGTCACTCGAGAAGCACATCAGCCGGAAAGACATGCCTCCGATGCTTGAAATCAAGCTCAGCGAGGGGGACAAGATTGTGGCCGCCGTGGCCAACAGTCCGAAAAAGTTCAAGACATCCTCGATGTCCAGGCATTCCGCGCTGTCTCAGGTCAGCTTCGAGTTCAAGGAAGACAGCGGTGACGCCCCCATAATGAGCGCATCGGCAAGGACGGCTGGCGAGAATGTCTCGCTTGACCTGAAACCGATGCTCTGCGAAGTAATCCTTAGATCAGTCAGCAATACGATGGAGGACTACGAGCTGCTGGAATCCCCGCGGACAAGACTCCGCGGGATCAATGCAAGAGCCGCATTTTTCACGACCGATGAGTACCTTCCTTCCGAGACCGTTGACAAGGGAGAATGGGCGTCCCTCCCTTACGATATCGGCTACTACCCGCAGAAGACGGGCACAGTGCTGCTCTGCTATCCCAACCAGACACCTGAGAGCAACATCGGCCAGGACAGGACAAGTCTTGAGCTGGAATGCAAAATAATGGGCAAAAAGTGCAGTTTTCTTGTGGACCTTCCACCTTTCGGACGGGCATCCAGGACAGAAGTGAGCATCTGCGTAGACGGGCCTGGAAGCTTCAGCTACACTGTCAACGAGCCTTCTTCCGGCACTTCCGCAGAGAATATACGACCAGTCTCCAGAAAGACTGGAGAGGAGTGCTCGACAGCAGAGCATCCACATATCCGCGGCCATAAAGACGGGATGCGTCTGCGGTGATAATGCCCCGCAGCTGCGGACTTATAGAAGCAAGAAGCCTCCCGAGCTGCCACCCGGCAGAACCGTTATGCCTTATGAATGCAGCTTTCTTGACGAAAGGCACTCCTTTACGGTAGACGGACAGCACACGGTCATATATGCCCTTTCCTCCCACACTGTAAAGGCCCCTGTAAAGTATTTCCTTGGAGCGCAACAGTTCGCAGAAGCCGGTCTCGTACAGCAGGCATACGTCCTCTTTGCGGGCCTGACGCCTGACTGACAGTATAAAGGAAGCGAACCATCCTGACAAGAACACCCGTCCTGTCATGCCGACAAACCACGACTGGAGGTGAGGCAGGCGTACGTCCGGATGTATCACCAGCGAGAAGGCCGGCACGGAGAGGGATTCCATGTCTTCCAGTACCGGGAGAATATCAGCGAGAGGTCCATATACGGAATCGTTGACCATATAGCAGAAGTCATACGACTCAAGAGACAGGTTCGCTTCAGCCCAGGCGAAGCAGCGCTTGTACGAGCCGAAATCATATTCTCCGTGTCTTTTGGCCTCACAATGCAGGACTAGTCCTGACAGCTTGGAAAGTTCAGCATCCGGACAGTCCGAATCCATAGCAAGCACAACGTCTCCGCAGGCCGAAAGTTTGCGGACATCCCACAGCAGCGCATCCGAGACCACGCCCTGCGGATCATATGCAGCAAAAAGAAAAAGCCTCCTCGGTCCCCTCATCATCTGTACATCTTTGACATGACATCCGCGAAGCTCCCAGGAAGAGGATTCCTGGCGGAAGATGATTTATATTCAGTTTTCTGGAAAAGCGCTCCGGATGTCAGGCGGTCGAAGAGTTCCAGGTCAAAAGGCTTGTCACGGTTGTCGAACCACAGAAGGTGTGTGGTATCCTGGTACATCTTCGGCATGGCAGAGAAAAGCTCCGCAGCCATAGGATTGCGGCTCACCACCCTCCAGAAGAGCAGCTGGTGCACGAAGTAATCAACAGCGCTGTCCTCATGCTTCCAGTACTCCAATATGGCCTCCCTCCACGCCCCGAGGATGTAATTGCCCCTCCGGGAGCGGAAGAAGCAGTTCTGCACAAAAGCGTATGAACCGCTCACATAGTTCCCGCCCATATAGATGAAGAAATCCTCATCAAGCAGCCATTTCGGGAAATCCCGCGTGACAAAATCCGTCGCATCAAGCCATATTCCGCCATACTTGTAGAGGAGTTCCACACGGCAGATGTCCGAGAAATGGGCACGGTTGATATGCCCTGACTTATATTTTGAAACGATGAAATCAGGAAGACCAAGCATGGCCAGCAGCTGAGATTCATCCAGAACGACCAGTTCCTGACTGCAATTGGCATGCACGCTCCTCCAACACGCCTTGACAATCTCGGGCGCACTGTCCTCACCCTGAAGCCAGATGCTGTATATTCTCTCCTCTGCCACAGGATCCGCGGATGGGGTAATAAGGTCGGGAAGAGATTCAGGGACATAACGGTCAAGATAGCGCCCAACGACCTGCCGTGTCACTTCCCCGCGGACCTGCCGCCGGAGCATGCGCGGGCGCCACATCCAGTTGAGAACATGGCCCCGGAGGATTATCTGCGCCTGCACTGCGATACGATCAATGTTCATCATACTTCAGAGCTGAAACGTTCCGGTATCCTCACGATCACGACCGCCTCAAACATGGACGGCTTGTTCCACGCGAAAGGCGGACGGAAAAAGTTCTGGACCATCCTGGCCACTGCCACGCTGCGCTCCCAATCATGCGGATGCATGCTGCTGACCTGATATATGGTGCGGGCCCGCTTACGCAGATGCCTTGTCCATCCGGCATCCGCAAGCGAACGGTCCCCCATCTTGGCTTCGATGCGCTTGAGATCCACGCATCCGAAGTGGAAGAGGTATAGATCCTTTCTTATATGGAAATTGCCGTTGCGGGTCCTGTGGAAACCGGAGCCCCAACTGACAGGACGCAGGAGCACAGTGGATTTGCTGTATCTCGTGGACAGTCTGGCGTAACGCCTTTGGGACAAAAATGGCCTGGACGGGTCAATCTCCGCCTCTTCCCCAAGTTTCTGCCCCACATCCACTCCCAATCCGGATATGGACGGGCAGTTGCCGTACGGTTTGAGAGACGACAGAAATTCCGGAAGGGAGAGACCGAGACGCGGATCCACCACCAGAAACTCGTCCACATCGGTCCCGATCACCATATCGTAGTCCGCGAAAAGTGCCGCAGCTTTCTGCGACAGAAAGTCTATCCTTCCCCTGTCAGCTTCCCGGACATTGCCCTCGATGTGCCTTACTGCCTGCACATTGACCCCGTCACAGAAGGCTGGAATACTCTGATCCAGTCCGTCGAGATAGACGTAGAGCTTGTCTTTCCCGAACTGGGAACCGTAATAATCCACCCATTTGCGCAGGAAGAACTCATCGTTCCTCACCATGGTCAATGCTGCGATCCGTTTCATATATATCTGGCTGTAAAGGTATCCGCATTCTTCAAGTCTTCCGGTGTGCCCTCGAATACGACCCGTCCTCCCCTATCCCCGGCATCCGGACCAAGATCGATCACCCAGTCCGCTGCGCGGATCACGTCCGGGTTATGCTCCACCACGACAAGTGAATGTCCGGCTTCAAGCAGGGCATCGAAAGCCTTGAGAAGCTTCTCGACATCGTAGAAATGCAGGCCCGTGGTTGGCTCATCGAAGATGAACACGATCTTGTCTTTGCGCGGACCGCCTTTGCCTATGGACAGGAAGTAGGCCAGCTTTATGCGCTGACTCTCGCCGCCGGATAGTGTGGAGCTGCTCTGGCCAAGTTTGATGTACCCCAGACCGACATCCTGAAGAGGCTTCAGTTTGGCGGCCGCCGCACGGGCGGAATCTTCCGCCCCGGCGGAGAAGAACTCCACAGCCTCATCGACGCTCATATTGAGAATATCATCGACATTCTTGCCTCTGTAGCGAACCTCCAGGACTTCCGGCTTGAAACGCTTGCCGCCGCAGGACTCGCATACCATCTCCACATCCGCCATGAACTGCATCTCTATCCTCACCACTCCCTCGCCCTGGCACTCCGGACAGCGTCCTCCATCCGTGTTGAACGAGAAGTAGTTCGGCCCGAAACCGTTGATCTTGGCATACTGCTGCTCGGAGAGGAGTTTGCGTATGTCATCATAAGCTTTGAGATATGTCACTGCATTGGAGCGGGAACTGCGCCCTATAGGGTTCTGATCCACATACTCAACCCGCGTTATCCTGTCAAGGTTGCCGCCAAGGCTGCGGAAAGCACCGGGACGCTCTCCCCCATTGTCGAAATGCCGGCAGAGTGCCGGGTAGAGTATGTCCCCCACGAGGGATGATTTCCCGGAACCGGACACGCCTGTGACCACAGTAAGAGTCCCGAGCGGGAAGCGGACATTTATATCTTTGAGGTTGTGCTCCATCGCCCCGTTGACACTCACATAATAATGCCACGGGCGTCTTTCACGCATGTAGCGCCCCCTCTTGCCGCACAGATACTGCAAGGTCAAGGACTTGCCGATCTCGGGAGCAGAAGGTTTCTTTTTAAGGTCACCCATAAAGACCACCTCTCCGCCTGCACTGCCTGCCAGAGGCCCCATGTCGATCAGCATGTCAGCCGCGCGCATTATCTCCTCGTCGTGTTCCACCACAATCACCGTGTTGCCTATGTCACGGAGCCGCTTCAGGACATTGATAAGCATGTCCGTATCACGCGGATGAAGTCCGATGCTCGGCTCGTCAAGAATATACATCGAGCCCACAAGGCTTGAACCGAGTGCGGTCACAAGGTTGACCCTCTGACTCTCACCCCCGGAGAGGGTGTTGCAAGCGCGGTCCAAGGTCAGGTACGAAAGCCCCACGTCACGGACACACTCCAGTCGGGAGACTATTTCCGATATGGGCTCCGTGACCACGGCGCGCTCGGAAGGACTGAGTTCCAGCTTGTTGAAGAAGTCCAGGGCGGCATCGATGTTGAGAGACAGGACCTCGGCGATGTTCTTCCCACCGACCTTGACCCAAAGAGCCTCTTTACGCAGACGGGTGCCACCACAAGACTGACAGGTCGCCTTGCCGCTGAAGCGGCTAAGCATGTACTTGTACTGTATCTTGTATTTCTGGGTCTCCACCCATTCGAAAAATTCGTTTATGCCGACGAGGGAATTGTCGTCCCCCGGGACGGAACGGGAATTCCATATCGTGTCCCTGACTTCCTTGGAAAGGTTGCAGTAAGGTTCGAACACGGGTATGCCGTAACGGTCTGCAAGCTTTATCATGTGGTCCTTGAACCAGCCCATCTTCTCACCGCGCCAGCAGGCTATGGCCCCGTCATAGATGCTCAAAGACTTGTCCGGCACCACGAGATCTTCGCTTATGCCGATTATCTTCCCGAGCCCGCCGCAGACAGGACAGGCTCCGAGGGGAGAATTGAAACTGAACAGGTAATCATCCGGCTCTCGAAATACTATGCCGTCCATCTCCAGGCGATTGCAGAACTCCCTTGTCACGCCTCCATCCACGGCCACGCTCATCCTGCCCGAACCGCGTTCAAAAGCATCCGATACGGAAGCAAGCAGCCGCGTGCGAAGATCAGAATCTTCTCCTGAAGTGACTCTGGCCCTGTCCACGAGGAGAAAAGCGTTCTGCGGATATGCCCCGTCTGACTTGAGGACATCGTCGATCTTCAGCGGCATCCCGTCGGCATAGAGTCTGCTGTAGCCGTCTTCCTTGAACTGGAGCATCAGCTCCACCTTGTCGTCACGTCCTCTCCAAGCTATGTCGGAAAGTATATAGCAGGTCTTCCCCGGCTGCGAGAAGATGAAGTCAAGCACATCAGAGACGGAGTCTTTGCGGACTTCGCGTCCGGAAACCGGGGAGAACGTATGGCCTGCCCTGGCGAAGACGAGTCTGAGATAGTCGTATATCTCCGTGGTGGTGGCCACCGTCGAGCGCGGATTGCGCGTAGCGACTTTCTGCTCTATGCATATCGCCGGCGGGATCCCGTCTATCAGGTCCACATCCGGCTTGCTCATCCTCCCGAGAAACTGCCTTGCATATGAAGACAGGCTTTCGGAAAAGCGCCTCTGCCCCTCGGCAAACAGCGTATCGAAGACAAGGGAAGACTTGCCGGAACCGGAAACCCCGGTCACCACCACAAGTCTTCCCCTTGGAATCTCAAGAGACAGGTTCTTCAGATTGTTGACCCTGGCTCCTTTGATGATGATGTCATTTTCCACTTGATCTTTCCTCGCTCTCTTCTATCTGCTCTTCTTCTTTCTTGAAACGGGCAATCCAGTCACGTCCCCAAAGCACCCACACGGCGGCACATGCAGCGCCCAGAAAGATGCAGGCCACAAGGGTCATCATCTTGGACGGCTTGCTAGCCCTGAGCGGCAGGGTCGGCGGGTTGAGCACGGCAAACACCGGTGTCTCCATCTGGACCTTGGCCCTTGCCACCTGAAGCTGCTGGGCGGCGGAGTTGTAGATCTGGTAGGAGAGGTCCATCTCGTTCTTGAGGCGCTCCTGCTCTGTCTTCACGCTCTGGCGGACAAGCATCTGGTTGGAGTCCACATAGCGGGCGTACTTCTGCTGCGCACTGAAGTAATCCGACTTGGCCTCGGAATATATCTTCTCGTAGTATTCCACGTCCTTGCGGGACTTGCTGGTGCGGTACTCAGTGATGTAGGACTGAAGCCTGTCTATGATGACCTCGGAGAGCTTGAGCGCGACGCGCGGGTTCTGGGCCGTCTCGGTTATCGTGATGACCTGGGTCTTCTTGTCCACGACCACGGAGAAATTCTCCTTGATGGCCTTGGCTATTCCGGCCTGCTCAGGGGTAAGGGCGAGCGGGTTGATGGACTCGTACCCTTCTATCTTCTCCGGTTTCTCGCGGAAAAGCCCCATTCCCCAGCTGACGGCCTTCATCGGAGCCTTGGCGACATATCCCCACCACGGGGCGCGGGTGTATTCCTTGTAGAATCCGTAGACATCCGTGCGGACGGTGTCCTTCTTGTGCATGAACTCCACCGGCACGGAGAAAAGGTCGATCACGAAAGGTGTAGATGACACGATCTCCGGATAGAGGTCCGGGGAAACGGCATCGGAGGTTGACATGCTGCCGAGATTGATCCCGGCCATACTGGCAAGCGAAGAGAGTCCCCCGCTGCGCTTGTCGACTACCTCCGGTGCGAGCTTGGACGTCACCGTGTACTCTTTCGGGATACTGAAGCCTATGACAAGTCCCACAACAGCTGCAACTCCGCACCACTTCAATATGAACTTCCACTCCTTAAGGAGCTTGTGGAGCAGTTCCATGATGTCGATTTCATCGTACTGCTCTTCAGTCTGATATTTCTGCTCTTCCATTGCTTATTGTGCTTAAAGAACTCTGAACAGGATTGATACGAGCGAAGCGAGCGATGTGGCCGCGCTGCTCATGGCGATGATGTCTGCTGACGATGTGGCTTTCCTCTCGTCCTTGGCAGGAACTATGATGGTACAGCCCGGCTCTATCTTGAGATGGTTGAGCTTGGACTGAGCCGCCATGCCGTTCATGTACACGACATAGACCTTGGACTTCTTGGCTTTGGTGCTGTATCCGCCGGCTGCGTTGATATAATGGCGCAGTGTCCTGTTCTTCTCATAAAGGACTGCATTAGGATACATGACTTCACCGACGATGCGCACGGTGTTGACGATTTCCGGGATTACTATCCTGTCTCCCGCCTGAAGCTGGATGTCGTATGATGACCCCGGATGCTGCATGGCCTTGTCGAGATTGATCGCAACATTGTAGTCGGAGACGATGTCAAGCTTTTCAGCGTTGATGGAATCACGCTTGGTGGAGTTCTTCTCCGCGAGGCTGCGAAGCGCCTCCCTGTTCTCTCCGGCATTGATGCTGTTGTTGCGGCGTATGAGCATCGCGCCCTTGAGATAAGCACCTGTGGTGAAGCCGCCGGCGCGAGAAAGCACCTCAGAGATACGGTCGTTGCGGTTGAGCAGCACATACTGCCCCGGGAATGTGACCTCCCCTTCAACAGTCACGAACTGCTGTGTACGGTAGCCCGGGCTGCGGCGGATGGATACCACATCATAAGGCTCAAGGATGAACTTGTCACCCCCGTCCATGGCGAGTCCATCTTCAATTCCGAATGAGAATGTCTGGCCCAGAGTGTCCGAAGCCTCGGTGCTGCTCGGGTTCACGATGCGCCTTGCCACATCCACCCTGGCAGTTGACGCCCCCTCCAGAAGGCCTCCGGCCCTCAGGATGAGATCCTCCACGGTGGTGTTGTCAGAGAACGGGAACACTCCAGGACGGGCCACCATTCCGTTGATGGTCAAGGTCCCGCGATCCTCAAGTTCGTTGATGCTGGAGACGATGAGCACGTCGTTTTTCTTGAGGAGCATGTCTTCACCGCCGTTCAGGACAGAACCGAGATTGACGGAGACTGTCTCGAGATTGAGGTCATCTTTCTCGCGCAGGAGCACGGCCCTGCCGAGGAACGCGTCTTCCATCGGGCCGCCGGCCTTCTCCACGAGCTGGCGCACTGTGGCGATCTCCCCGCCGAGCTGGTACATGCCCGGACGGAAGACATAACCGCGCACCTCGACTCTGTTGGCAAAACGGTCAAGGCTTGAGCTCACCGTCACGACATCCCCGTCAGCC
Organism: uncultured Bacteroidales bacterium; assembly: GCA_934702165.1. Lineage (GTDB taxonomy): Bacteria > Bacteroidota > Bacteroidia > Bacteroidales > UBA932 > Cryptobacteroides. Next base: position 44,361 of record CAKUYG010000001.1, read on the forward strand.
ATCTTGTATGAAGAATAGTCTTTTGAGGACACTGTATAGATTTCCTTCTCCTCGCCGGTCACCCTTACCACACGGACATCCTCCCTGTAGGCATCACCGGCAAAACCGCCGGCATATCCGAGGATCGTCTCAAGGGTCTCGCCGTCCTTCATCTCATATCGCATAGGGCGTTTGACATCTCCCTTGACATCGATGAGGCCCACATAAGGAGGCACTATCACTATATCGTCCTCCTCGAGCCTTATGTCAGAGTCGGACTTGCCGTCGAAAAGATAGCCGTAGACATCGACCGTGGCCACCTGCTTCCCTGCACGCACAACCTTGATCGCACGCATGGAGCCTGTACCTGCCACACCGCCTGCACGGTAGAGTGCGGTGAACACCGTGGAGAATGAGGACAGCCTGTAGGTGCCCGGAACGGCGACCTCACCCATCACATTGACCTTGATGGTACGGATCTGACCGAGGGTGATGCTGACTGAGGAGTTCGGGTTGTCTCCGCCGATGCCGCCGTATTTGGATGCGAGCATCTTGCGTATCTTCTCGCCAGCCTCCTTGATGGTCAGCCCGTTGAGATAGACCGGGCCTATCTGGCTGATATATATGCGTCCTTCCGGGGAGACAGTCTTGGTTATGGAATCTTCGTTGTCACCCCAGATCTCGATGAGAAGCTGGTCTCCAGGGCCGAGCTTGTAGTTTTCCGGAGTGGCGGCGTTCTCGTTAGGTTCGAATGTGAGACGGCGCGAATTGAAAATATCATGGCCGAAGATCTTCGCCTCTGTCGACTGCGAAGAAGCGCCGAATGTGTCATCCACCACATCCTCAAGTTCATCATCGGCGCCGTTCAGCATATCACTGCTGACGTTCCTCCCGACCGCTTTGCCGTCAAGGGCCTTGCTGGTCACGGAAGTGCTGCCGGATGTGGATTCATACTTGGCCTTGATGCGTTCGGCCTGTTCCTTTGTGACGCCCTTGGCAAGCAGCTCCTTCCCTATCTGGGACTCGCTCTTGCCGGCCGCGACACCGTTTTTGACATAATCAACTACCTGACTGTCAGTCATCTGGGCATTGAGCCCCATAGAGAACAGACAAAGCAGAGCAGTTGTCAGAAGTAAAAGTCTTTTCATTGCACTGTATAGCTAAAGTATGCAAAATTACGTCTTTTATGTGTATTGAGCAAGATTCCGGCTGCAAATGAACCTTTTTTGACCGTGTTTTGACCTGAAAATGGGGTTGAGGATAACTTTTTTTGATTTTTTTCGCCTCGACGCTTGCAGATTCGGAAATTGTCCCTATCTTTGCAACCGCTTTCAGGAATAAGCAACCAGACTGGTGCGGTAGTTCAGCTGGTTAGAATGCCGGCCTGTCACGCCGGAGGTCGAGGGTTCGAGTCCCTTCCGCACCGCTCAAGCAGCCTCTCACGATTGTGAGGGGCTGTTTTTGTTTTCGGTCTTTTCTCCCCTCCCTCCACGGGCACAGCCACCATATGCGTTCTGCAGCATCCCCGCTCCATAGGTTGGGGTATTTTTCGCACTTCCCTCCCCTACCTTGGCTCGGCAACAAGCCCTGCACCTCAGGGTGCGCCGCACCGGTTAATGTGCATCCGGGCAGAATGCCCCGGAAACGGGACCAAGGCGGGCCCTGCCATACAGGAACCCCATTTGGTACGGGAAAACGGCATCTGCCGTACGAAACCTCACCAAACCACAGAACGGTACGGCAAAACCGGGGTTTCCCGTACGAAACAACCCCGCAGAAGCCTCGCGTACAGCAGAGGGCTGTTTTCTGCACGAAACAACTCCGCAGAGGCCTCGCGTACAGCAGAGGGCCGTTTCCCGTACGGAATCGACCTCGTGCGCACAGGATCAGCAGCGTGCGCACGGGACAGAGAGAACAGGGACGGGTGAGTGCCGGGACGGAAGGTGGCCTGGGTATGCCCCGCTACCTCTCGTACACTGCTTTGTTGTTCTCTGATTCCCAGATCTCGACCTTGTAGCAATTCGGGGTCTGGTCGCACATCCACTTGGCGAGGTTCTCGGCAGTGGGTGAGAAAGGCAGGACCTCGTTGAGGTTCTTGTGGTCTATCTTCTCCATTATATTGCGCTTGATCAGGGTGAAGTCGGTGACCATCCCGTCCTCATCCAGAGTCTCGGACTTGCAGTGGACTATGACTATCCAGTTGTGGCCGTGGAGAGTCTCGCACTTGCTCCCCCTGTCCGTCGTGACATAGTGGGCGGCGGACACCTCAAATCTTTTGCTTACGTAATACATGGAGGCAAATTTAAGCCTTTTTTACTCGTCAGCAAGTATCTCAAGTCCGAGGTCATCGATGAGGTTCTCGATTTCCGCTGAGTTCTCTATCCAGTTTTTGATTTCTTTTGACATAACTTCTCATGTTTTGTTGATGCAAAGTTACGCCCCCATTTTGTCAACTTTTGACAATGGTCAAAAATTCACAAAAAATATTCCCCCAGCCCGTTCCGGACATATTCTCTTATATACTCCACCAGCTCCGGTGACTCGAAAGGCAGAACCTCGCCTCCGAGTCCGGCGCAGAAGCGGCATACTCCGGCATAATTGTAGACCTCCACATCCAGCAGCCACGTCTCCCCTTCCCCTCCCTTCCATGCCGGCGGCAGAGCCGGAGCATCGCCCGTGAAAGGCGATAGGAACTTCTCCGCGAGCGGATACTCCTCCACGAGCAGGTTCTTGGCCAGCACGCTGAGCAGCAGACGCACGCGCTTCCCGCTCTCCCCGCTCATCCTGAAGATGTCCACTTTCTGCATGCGGTGCTCCTCTCCGCAGGTCCACGCCTCATCGAGGATCTCCACTTCGGCTATACGGGAGATCCTGAAAACCTTGTTGCGCCCGTCCTCAAGATCATAGGCCCAGACATCGGAAAAATCAGTGGTGAAGGCGAAAGGCTCCACAAGCCTGTCCCTCACTGTATGCGAATGCCCGGACTCATAGTTTTTGAGCACCGCCTTGCGCCCGAGCTTCACCGCCTCGGAAAGGGCCTCCACATTGGCAGACATGAAGCGGCGATCGACAAAGTCCGCAATCGAAGTGCTCTGGTAGATGACCGCGAGCTTCGACTTCAAGTTGGCTTTGAGCGCATTGCCCCGGTCGAGCCTGTCCAGCAGGCTGTTCACCAGGTACGCCTCCTCCTCGGAAAAATATATGAGTCTGTCGAAATCCGGGGCCTTGGCAGGAAGTTTCCCGAGCTTGAATACGCCGCCAGGCATGCGGGACACCGCGAAGCCGGCATCCTTGAAAGTGTCTATGTAGCGGTATATGGTGCGCCACGACATCCCGAGCCTGGCCGCCAGTTCATCGACACTGTAGTCCACGCTCCCTGACATCAGCTTCATAAGGCGCAACACACGTTCTATCTTCGGCTGATCCATAAACTATTCCTCCGCTATTGTCTTCACCGGATGCCGGTCGCTATTGCGCGCACCAAGCTTGATAAGCTTGCCGGACGTGTTGATGATGCTCTGCCCCTGCGGCGAAAGCTTCAAAAGCCCCTTGTCATATTCAGCCTGAGCCTTCTCCAGAGACTTTCCTATCGCCTCATAGCGCTCCATAAACTGCCCGACACGGTCTATCATCTCCTGCGCGAGGGCATAGACTTTCTCATGGTCACGCGCCTGGGCAACCTGCGTCCAAGTCAGCTCCACCATCTTCAAAGCCCCGTAGAGCGACTGCTCGTCAGCCATGTAGACATTCTGGTCCGCAGCCCTGCGCCACAGGTCCGGCTCGGCATTGAGCGCAGTCCATAGCGCCCCTGTATTGGGCACAAACATTATCACATACCCGGCAGACACCTTCGGCGGCCTGATGCAGGACGAGTAGTCCTTGGCGACAAGTTCTTTGATATGCTTCTTGATGCTGTCCAGGTGGTTCTTCAGCGCCAGGCGGCGCGAAGCCTCATCCTCAGCATTGACATAATCAATATACGCCGTCAGTGAGACCTTGGAGTCTATTATGACTTCCCTCCTCTCATCGAGATGCAGTATCACGTCCGGACGCAGACCCCCGCTCACCACGGCCTGGGTGTCATAATGCACGCCACGCGTCAACCCTTGTGCGGAGAGGAGCTCCTCGAGTATCGTCTCGCCCCAGTCTCCCTGGACCTTGCTGCCGTGCTTGAAGGCTGCGGCAAGTTCATCGGCACTCTTGCGGGCCGCATCGCTATGTTCCATGAGGCTCCGTATGCGCTCCCTCATCTCCCCGTTGCGCTCGGCCTGCTCCTTGCTGCTGTCGGAGATGGCCTTACGCAGTTCGGATATGTTCTCACGCAGCGGATCCACTATCCGTCCGAGACTTTCCCCGCTCGATTCGGAAAACTCCTTCTGCCGGGCCTTGAGCATCTCCCCGGTATCGGCCTTGAGCTGGGCGCTCATCTTGGATACTGTCTCGTCAAAACGTTTCTGAAGCAGGTCCACAGCCTCATTCTTCTCGGCCGCAAGGCGCCGCTCATACTCGTCCCGCACAGCCACAAGACGCTCATCCGCCTCTTTGCGGACAGCAGATTCGGCATTCCGCACAACCCGACGCACAAAAAGAAGAGCCACGAAAGCGCTGAGCGCAAGACCGGAGACAAACGCCAGAATAATTTCCATATCTCGCAAAATTACATAAATCTTCAGTAGATTTGCAACCCGAAATGAAAAGAACAGTCATCATCCTCACCATCATCCTGCTCACTCTGGCCGGATGCACCTCCGGCAAACAGGACAGTCCGCGCAGCGGGGACCTTGTATTCGTGGGCATCCCGATGAATTACAGCCTCCAGCAAGGCTCGATGTCCGAAGCCATCAGCGCTGCCACATCAGACAGCACCGGGCTGAACCTTATCCATGTAGCCATACTCGAAGTCAAAGGAGACTCGACCTGGATCATCGACGCCACAATCAAGCACGGAGTGGACAGGCATCCCCTCGACACTTTCATCCGGGACTTCACCCTCCGCGACGGAAGCCTCCCCACATTCAAGATAATGCGCCCCGAAGCAAGCGCAGCCGAAGCGGAACAGTTCGTGCAGAACGCCAAGAAGTACCTCGGGCAGCCGTACGATGTCTCCTTCCTCCCTGACAACGGAGCCATGTACTGCAGCGAGCTCGTCTACAACAGCTACATCACCCCTGACGGGGAGCACCTGTTCAGCGAAGCCCCGATGAATTTCCTTGACAAGGACGGAAACATGCCCCTCTACTGGACCCAACTTTTCGAGCGCATCGGGCAGCGGGTACCGCAAGGAATCCCGGGGACCAACCCGCAAAAAATGGCGACAGAGAAAACCCTGTCGCCAATAGAAACCAAACTGAAGTAAGTCTACTTCAGCACTCCGCCGATCTCTATCTTGCAGTCGGCAGGAGCCTTGATGTTGCCGTCGATGATGACATCATCGCAGCTGTCGGCCTTGATGTATCCGGTACGCGGATTCTTTATTGACGGGACATTACCCTTGACAGTGGCCTTGATGTCAGAATACTCAAACGCCAAGTCAGCATCAGGCTCGAAAGTGCAGTCCTCCAGGACGAGACCGTCGGCATAGCAGAGAGGCTGTGTGCCGCCGATGCGGCATCTCACAAGACGCAGATTCTTCGAGTGCCAGCCGAGGTATTCTCCGTTGATGAACGAGTCATAGACTGTCACATTCTCAGTCTCCCACAGGGCATCCTTGCTCTGGAGGTCGCTGTTGCGGATCTCGACATTGCGTGTGTGCTGGAACGAATAGTTGCCCTCAAGACGGAGATTGTTCACCTTTATATTGCTGCAGTGCATGAATATATAGTCAGCCTTGGTGGCGAAGACATTGTCCAGATCGATGTCGCTGCATGACCAGAATGTCTCCTGCGCGCAGTTCATGTTGACATTACGGAGCTTGATGCCCTCCATCTCACGGAACATCTTCGGCGCATCGACTATGCAGTCGGTCATCTCGCAGTCCGTGCTGTGCCAGAGCGAAGAACGTGCGCTCTCGGCGAAATAGCAATCGCGTACCTTGAAGCGGTCACAGCACCAGAACACATATTTCCCCTCGAAACGGCATTTGTAAGCCTCTATGTCGGAAGTCTCTTTGAGCGAAGACTCGCCCAAATGGATGGTGACACCCTCGAGAAAGAGGTCGTGCGAGCAGTAAAGCGGGCGCTCGCCCCCGAATTCTTGATTGATTATCTCTTGCATGGTATGATGGTTCAATGTTGTCCGGCGCGAATATACTCATTTTCGCCGCCATGAGCAAATTCAGGCAACACGCGTCCGGTTTGCTTTATTGCCTTTAATCACTTACCTTTGCCCGGACTAAAACCCTAATATTATGTCACTGAACATTTCTGACAAGGCGCGGCTGATGCCCGCCTCCGCAATCAGGAAACTGGTTCCTCTCGCCGACGCCGCCAAATCCCGCGGCATCAAGGTGTACCACCTCAATGTCGGAGCGCCGGACATCAAATCCCCTGACTGCGCCCTCAATGCCGTGATAGACAGGTGCAAAGGCTTGCACCATCTCTCATACACCAACTCCGCAGGACTGATGGAGCTCCGCGAAGGCCTTGTCAACAGATACTACAAGAAAATAGGAATAGACATCGAGGTGAGCGAGCTGCTCGTCGAGGTGGCCGGAAGCGAAGCGTTCTCCTGCGCCATGCAGATAGCCGCAGGTGAAGGGGACGAGATCATCGTAGTGGAACCTTACTACACCAACTACCAGACATTCGCCTACCTCAACGGCATCACCCTCAAGGCGGTCCATACCGACATCCGCCAGGGTTTCGCCATCCCGGACATCTCCGAGTTCGAGAAAGTGCTCACGGACCGCACCCGGGCCGTGCTCATCAGCAACCCGTGCAACCCGTCAGGCAAACTCTTCACCAAGGAAGAGATGCTCGCCCTCGGGGAGTTCTGCCGCAGACACGACCTCTTCCTCATCAGCGACGAGGTCTACAGGGAGTTCTGCTACACCGACGAGCCGCACTTCTCCGCCCTCAACATCCCTGGCTGTGAACAGAATGTGATCATGGTCGATTCCGTGTCCAAGAGATACAACCTCTGCGGCGCGCGCATCGGCTGCATCGTCTCGCACAACAAGGACGTGATGGCAGCCGCGATGAAGTTCGCCCAGTCCAGACTCTGCCCGCCTGTCCTCGGCCAGTACGCGGCAATCGGAGCCCTCGACACGCCACAGAGCTACTTTGATGAAGTCAAGGCTGAATACATCAGGCGCCGCGACTGCGCCGTCAAGATGCTCAACGAGATCCCCGGGGTCTACGCCCCGAACCCTATGGGGGCGTTCTATACTGTGGCCGAGCTGCCGGTGGAGAACGCCGAGGACTTCGTCAAATGGATGCTCACCGACTTCAGCGTGGACGGCCAGACTACCATGGTCACCCC
>CAKUYG010000002.1 GCA_934702165.1 uncultured Bacteroidales bacterium
GTTCAAGATGATCAGGACAGCCGTCAAGGAAGCAAAGTCAAGGGGCATGAAAGTCTGGCTCATCGATGACGCCAAGTATCCGAGCGGTTTTGCAGGAGGAAAGTTTTCACGCGAAAGGCCGGATCTTAAGATGTGGGCACTCATCCAGATGGACTCCACCATCATAGTTCCTGCCGGAGAGGAGATTACGGATACCCGCGTCCCTGTGGGTGCCGTCTCCGCCGTGGCCATATCAGAAGGACAGACCAACCGCATAGTCCCGATTGAGGACAGAAAGATCAGCTTCAATGCCGGAGAACACGGCTGGACCATACTTTTTGCCGGGTACGCGCATAAGAGCGGCGACACACGGGCTGTCAACAACCCAACCCACGGCAAGGACACATCTAATTTCCTGCACGACCACCTGAACCCTGAAGCCGTTGACCAGTTCATAGCCTGGACCCATGAAGCCGCCAAGAAAGAGCTTGGAGCCGAGATGGGCAAAACTGTTATGGGATTCCGTGGAGACGAGCCCGAATACATGTACACTCCATGGACACCGGCCATAATAGATGTGTTCAAACAGAAGAAAGGCTATGACCCCACCCCGTATTTCGCATCGTTCTTCGCTCCAGTAAAGACCGAGCAGGAGAAGAGAGTCAAGGCTGACTACTGGGACATCTGGTCGGAGATGTTTGCAGATGTATTCTTCAAACGCCAGGCAGACTGGCACGAGAAAAACGGCATGGCTCACATCACCCACCTCAACAACGAGCACATAATGCCTGTGAATATCGAGGCCAACGGCGACTTCTTCCGGGTCCTCAACAGAGTGCAGATCCCTGGAGTGGACGTGATCAACTCCCATGTAGCCCCCGGAGTGGACAACGACTTTCCAAAACTCGCCTCGTCCGTAGCCCATGTATACGGCAAGCCTCGCGCATTCAGCGAGACCATGGGAGCAGTACGTTCCGATCTCACCACAAGCAAACAGGTCCTGAACTACCAGTTTGCCAGAGGCATCAATTACTTCGAATACAATTTCTGGAGTTCCAAGTCCCAGACAGCGGAAAGCCTCGCGAAAAAACCTCATATGCGGGAACTCTCCGACTACATCAACCGGACCTCGTACCTGATGTCCATGGGTGTGCCCGGAGCACGCGTAGCAATGTACTACCCAACCCTGTCCATGTGGCTGGGAAACAACGAGGTATACTGGGAGCTCTCCGAACTGTCCCAGATGCTTATGCGTCACCAGACCGACTTCGACTATATAGATGACGATGCTTTCTACGAAGCCTTGAAAGTGGGTCCGGGATACCTTGAAAATAGCAGCGGACAGAAATACTATACCCTCATCATCCCTTCAGCGGACGTCATCTCCAAAAAGGCCTGGACTGTGATTGAAGATTTCGTCAAGCTCGGAGGCAAACTGCTTTTCTGGGGTTCCATGCCGAACAGACTTGTAGACAGGACTTTCACCAGCATGGAAGCTTTCCCTGACTGTCCAGAAGCCGTCCACGAGCCTCTGCGCCGCTGGACCGCACAAGTGGAAAGCGTGATGCCGGAGAAGGAGATGCGCATACTCGCAGACCGTCCTGAAGGCAGTTACATCTCCGGACCGACAGCCCCATATAGGGTCAATCCAGCTCCAAAACCGGATAACACACAGACCGGTAATGCACCGCGGCGTCGCGCCGCCGACACCCAGGCATGGGTGACAATCGAGTCGTTCAAGCGCCAGATGGGCATGACTGAAGTCATCATCCCGACAGACAGCATCCGCTATACCCGCAGGATCCTCAAGGATGCAGACCTTTATTTCATATTCAACGAAGGCTCCAGAGAGCAGACTTTCAAGGCGAGTTTCGATGCTGTCGGCAAAGTCCATGAATGGGACGGGTACACGGGAGAGATTCGCGACGTCCCTTCGCAGATCAAAGACGACCGGACTGAAGTCGAGTTTACCATTGAGGGTTACGGCAGCCGCATAATCACTATCGAGAAAGACCACAAAATATTCAACATCAAAGATTTCGGCGCCATCGGAGACGGTACTGCCATAGACACCAGGGCCATCCAGAAAGCCTCTGACGCGGCATACGCCAACGGAGGCGGCACGGTCCTGATCCCGGCAGGAGAGTATCTCAGCGGAGCGCTCTTCTTCCGTAACGGAGTGGATCTCTACATAGAAGAAGGTGCTACACTCATATCCACCGTGGATTCAGATGATTTTCCCCAGATACCTACACGTTTCGAGGGAGTGGAACGCAAATGGCGCAGCGCTTTACTTAATTTCGACAATTCACGCGGTGTCAAAGTATACGGCAAAGGCACCATCAACGGCCGCGGCCAGGAATGGAGCAAGTACAAGAACAAGGACGGCCATTGGGGACGCCCGCGCATGATCTGCTTCACCAACTGCCCTGGAGGCAGCATCAGCGGACTGACCATGCTCAACCACGCGTCCTGGTGTCTCCATGTCCTGTACACAGACGGCTTCAGCATCGACTCCCTGCACATAAGCGTATCCTCGTATGTTCCAAGCTCCGACGGGATTGACATAGACTCATCAAGCAACATCAGGATAACCGATGTCTATACCAATGTGACGGACGACTGCCTCTCCATAAAGAGCGGCAAGAACGAAGACGGACGCAGGGTAGCCAGACCAAGCATGAACATACTTGTACAGCACTGCAATTTCGACGGAGGCCACGGGGTAGCGATGGGAAGCGAGATCTCCGGATGCATACGAAACGTGATGATAGAAAACTGCATCTGCGGAGAGAAGAACCAGGCCCCGGTACGCTTCAAGTCACAGCCGTCACGAGGCGGCATAGTGGAGGACATCACGTTCAAAGACTTCACCCTCAACAACTGTGGCACCTTCATCTCCGCCAACATGATCTGGAGGATGGTGGAGGATTACAAACCCTACTCGCCGCGCACCATTCTGAGGGACATCAAGGTGATCAATGTCCACGGCACAGCCAGGACAGCCGGTGACATCATCGGAGACCCGGCTGCCCCGATCCCGGAAGGGACGTTCAAGTTCGAGAACTGCAACCTCACCGTCCAGCGGGGACTGAACCTTGCGAACGTGGACCAAAAGAATTTCAACGGACTCCAGATCACCGTACCGGAAGGAGTCCAGAAGATAAACAGAATCGAAGTTGAAACCGGTGGCAGAGCCTCCGGCAACAGAAAAAGACAATAAACTCAATCATGGCGAAAAGCGGAGAAGACACACCGATGCTGAAACACTACTTCAGCATCAAAGCACAGAACCCTGAAGCACTGCTCCTGTACAGGGTCGGGGACTTCTATGAGACCTACGCGGACGATGCTGTACTCGCGAGCAAAGTCCTGGGACTCGTGCTGACAAAGCGTTCCAACGGAGACAAAGGCAGCACACAGATGGCCGGCTTCCCGCACCATGCCCTCGAATCCTACCTTCAGAAACTCATCCGTGCCGGGCACAAGGTAGCAGTATGCGACCAGCTTGAAGACCCGGCGCTGGCCAAAAACAAACTCGTGAAGCGAGGGGTCACCGAGATCCTCACCCCGGGCATAGCTTTCGGTGCCGGGATGCTCGAACAGAAAGAGCACAACTATCTGGCTGGACTGACCCTTGACGGGAACAACTGCGGGGCGGCCTTTCTGGACGCATCCACCGGCACTTTCCAGGTCGCTCAGGGTCCTGTCGAGTATATCGGCACACTGATGTCATCTTTCGGGCCAAAAGAACTGGTAGTCAAGAGGGAAGACGTCAAAAGGGCAAAAGAACTCTTCGGGGACTACTACATCACCTCACTGGACGAGTGGGCTTTTGTGCAGGAGGCCGCGGAAGAGAGACTGCGCAACCAATTTAAAGTAAAGAATCTTAAAGGTTTTGCCGTGGATCAGTTTCCGCTTGCGCTCTGTTCCGCAGGTGCGCTACTGGTCTACCTGGAGCAGACTCACCATGCGGGGCTCGGCAACATCTGCTCCATTTCCAGGATAGATTCCGACAAATTCGTATGGATGGACAGATTCACATTCCGCAATCTCGAAGTGTTCCAGAGCAATGCAGGCAAGGACGGGGTGAGTCTTGTGGACACGATAGACAGATGCTGCTCCAGCATGGGCTCACGCCTCCTCAGGCAGTGGCTGTCGATGCCTGTCATGGATCTCAAGGAACTGGAATCACGGTACGACATCGTACAGTTTTTCACCGACAACGGTCAGGCCCTCTCCGGCATGCAGGAGGATATCAGTGAAATCGGGGATCTGGAAAGAGCCGTGTCACGCCTGGCCACCGGCAAGATCATGCCACGTGAAATGCTCCAACTGGCAAAGTCCCTCAGGCGGATGAACCCGATCAGGGAAAGATGCGCTGATAGCGGATGCGACGCCCTTTCCAGACTCGCCGGAGGGCTCCGCAACACAGATGAGGCCATGATGAGGATAAGCGGCACCCTGTCCGACAACTCCGCGGCACAGATAGGCAAGGGAGACGTGATCGCCACTGGAGTCGACAGCAAGCTGGATGAACTCCGGGAGATCTCCCGTGGCGGCAAGGACTATCTGCAGAAGATGCAGCAGCGGGAAATGGAACGCACCGGCATCAGCACACTGAAAATCGGCTACAACAATGTCTTCGGCTACTATATCGAGGTCAGGAACTCCGCAAAGGAAAAAGTGCCCTCCGAGTGGATCCGCAAGCAGACTCTCGTCAATGCGGAACGCTACATCACGACCGAACTCAAGGAATACGAGGAACAGATACTCAATGCCGAAACCACCATCTATGAGCTTGAGAGCAGGCTCTACGCCGCCCTCGTGGCGGATGTGCAGAAATCTATCAAGGACATCCAGGGCAACAGCCGCATCATATCAAAAATAGATGTCCTGCAGGGCTTTGCACAGCAGGCGCTTGACAGACACTATTGCCGGCCCGAAGTGGACAAGTCTTCCGTCCTGCAGATCAAAGCCGGGAGACACCCCGTGATAGAGACCCTGATGGGACCGGGCGAGGAATACGTGCCGAACGACATATCCATGGACAGCAAGGGCGACCAGATCATCATCCTCACAGGCCCTAACATGGCCGGAAAATCCGCCCTGCTGCGCCAGACAGCACTCATAGTACTTATGGCCCAGATCGGTTCGTTCGTCCCTGCGCAGGAGGCCAGATTCGGATATTTCGACAAGATCTTCACCCGAGTAGGAGCCACGGACAACATCTCCCGTGGAGAATCTACCTTCATGGTGGAGATGACCGAGACGGCGATGATAATGCACAACCTCTCCGCCCGCTCGCTCGTGCTTCTCGATGAGATAGGCCGCGGCACATCCACCTACGACGGGATGTCCATAGCCAGAGCCCTCGTGGAGTACATACACAACGAGGGGAAAGGTGCCAAAACACTTTTCGCCACACACTACCACGAACTCAACGACATGGAGAACATCTACCCGAGAGTGAAGAACTACCATATAGCCATAAAAGAGGACGGTAAGAACATCATCTTCTTACGCAAGCTCGAGCCGGGAGGTGTGGCACACAGTTTCGGAATACACGTGGCAAGACTTGCAGGCATGCCGCGCGAAGTGGTGGAATCCGCAGAGAGGACTCTGCGTCAGCTGGAGGCGCGCGAGAAGCATGCCGGGAAGATGGAGCTGGAAGATGACGGGAGCATGCAGTTGTCGTTTTTCCAGCTTGACGACCCAACCCTCTCCTCGCTCAAGGAAAAGCTGGAGGGGGCGGATCTCAACAATATGACCCCGATGCAGGCATTTGACCTGCTGAGGAGGATGAAAGAAGAACTCGGAATCTAAGCCCTTCTCTTATAGACCACAAACTCGAAGCGTATCCCGCTCCGCTCATCCGTGAGGGTGTCGGAGCGGGACCGCTCTTCCCAGAGGGTAAGATCAATCTCAGGGAAAAAGGCGTCAGCATCAGGTACGGTGGTATGGATACGCGTGATGTAGAGCCTGTCCATCTCCCCGAGGACTTCCTTGTAGACGGACGCGCCGCCCATGATGAAGCAGCGCTCCGAAGGCTCAGCCGCAGCGTAGGCTTCCGGAACGGAACTTACTCTCACCACCCCATCCGGCAGAGGGATCTCACGACGTGAAAGAACTATATTTTTACGGCCAGGCAGAGGACGCCCGATGGACTCGAATGTCGTCCGTCCCATTATCACGGGGCAACCCATGGTCACACGCTTGAAATACTTCAGATCCTCGCTGAGATGCCATGGCATGTCTCCACTCCTGCCGATGGCCATGTCATCGGACACGGCCACGATAAGGCACTTTTCCATGCTCATACAGCTACCGGCGCCTTGATGGCGGGCCAAGGGTCATAACCCTCAAGTGTAAAATCCTCGTAACGGAAGTCGAAGACGCTCTTCACCTCAGGATTGAGCTTCATCTTCGGCAGGGGCCGCGGCTCCCGGGAGAGCTGCTCGCGCACCTGGTCGAAATGATTGAGGTATATATGCGTATCACCTGTGGTATGGATGAACTCCCCCGGCTGCAGACCGCAGCACTGCGCTATCATCATGGTCAGCAGGGCGTAAGATGCGATGTTGAACGGCACTCCGAGGAAAGTGTCGGCGCTGCGCTGATAAAGTTGGCAGGAGAGCCGCCCGTCCGCAACATAAAACTGAAAAAGGCAGTGGCAAGGAGGAAGGGCCATCTTGTCCACTTCTCCAGGATTCCAGGCACAGACTATCATGCGGCGCGAGTCGGGGTTGTTATTTATCATCTCTATCACCTCGGAGAGCTGGTCTATCTTCCTCCCGTCAGGGGCCGGCCAGCTGCGCCACTGGTGACCATAGACAGGACCGAGATTACCGTTTTCATCGGCCCATTCGTCCCAGATGGAGACGCCGTGCTCCTTGAGGTATTTGATGTTGGTGTCACCGCTTATGAACCACAGGAGTTCATAGATTATAGACTTCAGGTGCACTTTCTTGGTCGTGAGAAGAGGGAAACCTTCCGATAGGTCGAAACGCATCTGGTGCCCGAAGATGCTCTTTGTACCCACACCGGTACGGTCATGACGGACCGTACCGGTATCCATTATCTCCTGGAGCAGATCGAGGTATTGTCTCATTTCTTCACCCCGAATGCAAAGATTATCGCCTCGTGGTACTCCTCTCCCGGCCTCAGTACTGTGCTCGGATATTCAGGCTTGTTCGGGCTGTCAGGGAAGTGCTGGCATTCAAGGGCCACACCGTAGTAATCATGGTAAATGCGTCCCCTCCTGCCCTCCGGGCACCCTTCAAGCCAGTTGCCGGTATAGACCTGTATGCCTGGCTGTGTCGTGTAGACCTTTAGCTCCCTTCCGCTCTGCTTCGAATAGAGTTCGGCAGCCTCCTGGAGCTGCCCGGGCATATACCCGTCGATCACCCAGCAGGCATCGTACCCTTTTCCGAAGTTGAGCGCCGGGAAGTCCTTCTTTATGTCCCTGCCCAGTGTCTTGGCTGTGAGGAAATCCATCGGCGTGCCGGCCACCGGCTCGGAATCACCTACAGGAATCAGACTGCTGTCCGTAGGCAGGTATTCAGAGGCGTTGAGTTTGAGATACTGGCGGAGCACCGAGCCCTTGCAATTGAGGTTGAAGTAACAGTGATTCGTGAGGTTGATCACGGTAGGGGCATCGCTCTTGGCGGAGAATGTCAGGCGAAGCTCGTTTTCCTCGCTCCACTCATACCTGGCCACTACTGTGATGTTGCCCGGGTATCCCATCTCCCCGTCGGCCGCGCTGCACTTGAACTCCACCCCACCCTTGTGTTTGCGGGACTCCCAAACCTTGTTCTGGAATCCGTCCGGCCCGCCGTGCAAGTGATTCGGACCGTTGTTTATCGGAAGGCTGTACTCCTTTCCGTCAAGGGTGAATCTGCCTGCCGCGATGCGGTTGGCGTAACGTCCCGGGCACTTTCCCATACATGGACCGTCCCCGAAATAGCTCTCCGGCTTAGCGTAGCTGAGCACCACATCGCCCAGTTTTCCGTCTTTGTCGGGTACGTTTATCGACACGATGCCGGCACCGATGCTGCACAGTGTCGCGGAGGCTCCGCTGGAGTTCTTGAGAGTGTATCTGTAGACGGGAGTCCCGTCAGGGGTCCTGCCCCATAGTTTACGTGTAATGTCGGTCATATAGTGATATGTTTATTGATTTGTCTGAAGATTGTCAAGAAACATGAGCACCCTCTCCACCGGCGCGTCCTTATATATGACTCGCTTCTGCGAATCAAGAAGATACAGGGACGGTATAGCTCTGACGTAGTATAGGGAATCAGTGTTGATGATCTGGGAGAAATCGTATCCGTTGACCCAGTCGCGAGGGTATGAGGGCTCATATTCGAGCCACTTGTCCAGCTCGTCATCGATATAGATGTTGACAATGGCAAGCTCTCCCCTGCTTATCATCCCCGGAACATAGGAGCGGCTGCCGATCTGGTCTATGATCTCCTTGCAGGCGGTGCAGCCGGGGTTGCTGAAGAAGAGCATCGTGTAACCGGCCTTCTCCCCGTAGAGATGGTGCATGCGCCCGAAAGCATCCTTGAACTTGAAATCCGGGACCGCGCTGCCGTAAGGGTTGAGCCGGCACTTCTCAAGCTCGAAGCGGTAGCCGGCAAGCCTTTCCGGACGTGTGAAACGGGACTCTGTCAAACCCTCCACGAACGGCAGGTAGAGATCCTCGCTGCGCAAAGGGGAATTGGGATCGTAAAGGCAGGAGGCGAACATTTCCGTAAAACGCATATAGAACAGGGATGACGTGTCCTGCTTCTGCCTGGATTCTATTTTCGAGAATGTGTTCTTGAGTCTTTGCTGCGCCACAGGGACGGGAAGCTTGTCAAGAAGGGCGACATATAGGGATATGTTCTGCTCCACCTCCTTGTCAGGCACCCCGAGAATGCCGGCCGAATCGGTGGGCCACTGCCCCGTAAAAAAAGCATCCCAGTAATGGTCCAGTATATAGTCGAGCTGCTCCGCAGGTTCGGTGATCATCGCAGGCAGCTCCGCTTTCGGAAAAGAACGCTCCGGGGCCGCCTGCTGCACAGAGCCTGAACGGCTGCCGCAGGACAGGGCGACAGCCAGCAAACATGCGAATATCAGTATCTTTTTCATCAAAGTCTATCGAAACAAGGTCTAAAGTTATGCAAAAAATGTTAGATTTGCCCCTATGAGGGCCAAAGAGATTTTGATTATGGCAGCCCTGTGCCTGGCCGGGCCTGGTGCGGGCGCGCAGTTCTACACCAACGGCACGGAACCGTTCTCGGTGAAATGGAGCCAGATACAGACAGACAACTACAGAGTGATCTACCCGCGCGGGCTTGACTCGCTCGCAAGGGTCTATGCACGCACTCTCGAGCAGGCGGCGCAGGTGGTCGGAAACAGCGCCGGGGCCTCTCCGAACCTGAACTACACACGAAGGATGCCTGTGATACTCAGGCCCTATGCCGCATACTCCAACGGTCAGGTGACATGGACTCCGCGCAGGATTGAACTCCAGACCCAGCCGGACCCCTATGATCCGGAACCGACCCCGTGGGAAAGACAGCTCATAATACATGAATCCAGACACTCCTCGCAGATGCAGTTCGGAGCCGGTAGACCTTTCAGGTTCTGGAACATCCTTACGGGCCAGCTGGCCCCCGGGGCGCTTTCCGCCATATATCCGGGACCGGCCTTTCTCGAAGGAGATGCAGTGGCCACGGAGACTGCCCTGAGCCGCGGGGGAAGAGGCCGGACCGCCGACTTTCTCGAATACTACCGGGTGGCATTCGCAGGCGGCGACTTCAGGGATTTCTGGAAATGGAGATACGGCTCCCAAAAGGCATACACACCGGATTACTACCGCGCCGGCTATGTGGCCCTGGCAGGCATCAGGACTTTGTATGACGTGCCGGACTTCACGGCCAGATACTTCAAACGCATCTACGACAAACACGGCATCGCCTTTTTCAACCTGGACGGCACAGTCAAAGATGTGGCCGGAAAGAGTTTCAACAAAGCGTTCCGCGAGGTCAGCGACAGCCTCGGAGCATTCTGGGAGAGGGATGAGAAAGCAAGAGCCCCGTTCATACGGACGGAGCCACTCATGCCCGCACCGCGCCGCTTCACCGAATACAGTGACCTTGCGGTGGCCGGAGATACCCTCTACGCCGTCAGAAAAAGCCTGACATCCCCGGAAGAGCTTGTGAGCATCGACAAGGACGGAAAAGAAAAGGTAATATCCGTTTTCAGCGCCAGTACGGCCGGACTATGCTACAGCAGCCTGACGGACAGGCTCTACTGGAGTGAATACAGGCCGGACATACGCTGGGAGCAGAAATCCTCTTCCGACATCAGGTACATGACGCGGAGCGGCAAGACCGGACGCATAAGCCGGGGCAAGAGATTCTACCATCCCGCCCCTGCCGACCATGACCTCCTGCTGTCCGTGACAGAATACCCCCTGAAAGGCGGAAGCAGCGTCACCGTGATGGACATCGTGACGGGTATTGAATTCTTCCACTACCCTGCCCCGGACGGGTTGCAGGTCGTGGAGACCGTATGGGCAGGTAAGGAGCTGTATGCCAGCGCCATCACTCCTGAAGGCTTCGGAATATGGAGAGTCAAGGACTACTCATGCGTGCTTGAGCCCCAGCCGGTGAAGATAAAGGATCTGTGGAGCGACGGCGGAAAAATAATGTTCACCTGTGACAGGACCGGTGTGAACGAGCTTTACTCTCTGTCTCCGTCGGAAGGCAAACTAAGCCAGCTCACCTCCACACGTTTCGGAGCGAATGATTTCCAGCTCAGCGCTGACGGGAAGACCATGTATTACACCAGCTTGTCCACAAAAGGAAGACTGCCCTCATTTACTCCAGTCCCGGATCTTACGGATCGAGGCGCGGATTTCTCCCAACTCCCGGTCTGGCCTTTTGCTGACAAACTGAGCTCCGGAGAAGCCAGACAGCCGAACTACAGCGCAGAAGTGAAGATCGGCGAAGCAGAAGACTACTCCAGACTTAAGAACATCCTGCGTGTGCACTCGTGGGCACCGATATATGTGGACTATGATGCCGTGAGCAGCATAAGCATGTCCGAGATAAGCTCTGCAGCAGCGCCGGGAGCCACAGTTTTCTTCCAGGACGATCTCGGAAGTTTCTACGGCTCAGCCGGATACAAGGCCTGGGACTACAACAGCGGCTGGCGGCACTCCGGACATCTTAACCTGACTTACCGCGGGCTGGCCCCGGTGCTGGAACTCAGTGTGGATCTAAATGACAGGAATTCCATCAAATACAGTTTCGACACTGCCCAACGACTTGTCGGCCGGGACACCGGCAAGCCTATGCTCTACACAAGGCTCGATGCGTATGTGCCGCTGAACCTGTCGTCCGGAGGCTGGAACAGCGGAATCATACCGAAGATCAGCCTCAGCTCCACCAACGACTGGACGGATGCCCACGACAATGCCAGATATATAAGGAGGAATACCATCAGTGTCCGCGCATATATGATGGAGCGTACGCCATCTTCGAGGATATGGCCTCGGATAGGTCTCGGCGGGGAATTCGGATACAGCGAACGCACGAGGATACTGTACCTGTTCAGTCCTAGTTATTATTTCAGCCTGTATGGCTATGTGCCAGGACTTTACCCTACGCATGGCCTGAAACTCAGCGGCACACATGAGATCAGACGTAAAGGCGGGCAGTTCTCCGACAGCTTCGCCAACATGGTGCCGCGTGGATTCCCCTCGACTGTCAACTCCTATATATGCAGCCTGCCTTGGAGAACAAAAGTCAGCGCCGACTATGCCATACCTTTCGCTGCCATGGACTGGTCATTCCTCTCACCGCTGGCCTATATCCGAAACATGGAGCTCATCCCTCATGCGGATTTCACGCTCATGCCTTCAGAGAGGCGTCTTTTGAACCTCTACAGCATAGGTGCTGACATAAGGCTCAGACTAGGCAACCTTCTCTGGCTTCCGTACACTACAAGAATAGGCCTCCGCTATGATTATAACGGAGGCAACTGTCTGGAAAGTCTCAAGTCCGCAGGCATTGCGCTGGATTCACACAGCCTGCAGCTTATCATGAGCGTGGATATGTAGGACTATACGCCGCTGAACGAGCTGAAGCCTCCGTCCACCGGAAGAACCACGCCGGTAATGAAACTTGCAGCATCGCTGCAAAGGAACTGGGCGGCTCCGTTGAGCTCGGTCAGATCACCGAAACGGCGCATCGGCGTCTTAGCTATGACCTTGACGGAACGCTCTGTAAGAGACCCGTCTTCGTTGAGAAGAGCTGCACGGTTCTGCTTGCCGATGAAGAATCCCGGGGCAAGGGCGTTGACACGTATCTTCTCACCGTACTTGATGGCCATCTCCGCTGCGAGCCAGCGTGTGAAATTTGAGACCCCCTCTTTGGCAGCACCATATCCGGCCACGCGGGTAAGGGCGTCATACGCCGCCATGGACGAAATGTTGAGAATACATCCATAGCCTTGGGACGCGAACACCTGAGTAAACACATGGCACGGATACACAGTACCGTTGAGGTTGAGATCCAGAACCTTTGTCCAGTCTTCAAGTTTCATGTCCCAGAAGTTCTGGTCAGGCATCACATTGGCACCTGCGACATTGCCGCCGGCCACATTGATGAGGATATCGACGCGGGAGTACTTATTCACCACCTCGTCGGCTATGGCCTTTACAGCGTCAGTGTCCATCACGTTGCATGCGTATCCGCATGGGTTCCCTCCAAGGCTGCGGAGCTGCTCGACCACCGGAGCAAGCTGCTCTTCTCTGTGGACAAGAGCCACCACATCTGCGCCCTGTGAGGCGAAATGGCGGGCAAGAGACCCGCCCAGAGCACCGGCGGCTCCGCTTATCACTGCCACCTTGCCTTCAACTGAATAGAGTTCGTTCATATCATTTGCTTGTCAAATTCATCTTTTACGGCGGCCATCATACCTTCGACCTGCCCGAGCGCGAGCATGCGCCCGTGGAAACTGTAGCCGGGATTATATCCTTTGATTATGTCGCCGAGCATGTCTTTTCCATGATCCACGCGCATGGGGATGTTTCTGCCTTCACGCTCAAATATGCGTATCAGTTCCACAAGGTTTACCCTGCCTGCGGTGTGTGGAGCCTCGATGAAGTTGCCGTCACCCAGCAGTTTACAAGTCCGAAGGTGCACGAAGTGCGTTCGCGGTGCAAACTCCCTGGCCATCGCCGGCACATCGTTGTGCGCTCCTGCGGAGAGAGATCCCGCGCAGAAGGTCAGGCCGTTGTGGAAATCATCCACTGAAGAGAGTATCTTGCGTATGTCTTCGGCGCAGCCGGCAATCCTCGGCATGCCGAACACCGGCATAGGCGGGTCATCTGGATGGATACACATGTTCACTCCGACTTCATGGCACACAGGCATTACAGCCTTCAGGAAATATGTGATGTTATCTATCAGGTCCTGCTTGCTGACTCCTTCATAATGGCTCATAAGGGCACGGAAATGCTGAACCGGGGTGCGGTCCCCTTCTGAAATATTGCCGTTGACAAAGCCCTGGGTCTTTACTATGATGGTATCTATCAGCTGGTGCTTGTCTTCTTCCGTCAACATCTTGTCCAGCTCTTCTACTCTGGCGAGTATATGCTCCGGATAGTCTTTCTCAGCCCCTTCCCTGCCAAGGATCCTGATGTCGAAGTATGCAAAGCGGGAATAGTCAAAATACAAGGCTGTAGTCCCGTCAGGCAGAGGATGCTCAAGGTCTGTGCGTACCCAGTCTATCACCGGCATGAAGTTGTAGCACACCGTCTTAATGCCGCAGCGGCCAAGGTTACGCAGGCTCACTATATAGTTGTCTATAAGCCTGTCACGCTCCGGACCGGCATATTTTATGGCCTCACTTACAGGAAGGCTCTCCACCACGGACCAGCGCAGGCCGGCGTCTTCAATGTATTTCTTGAGAGACAATATGGCCTCTTCTGTCCAGATCTCCCCGTTCGGAACCTCGTGAAGAGCTGTCACTATGCCCTCCACCCCTATCTGGCGCAGCATGTCCAATGTGATGCTGTCCTTGCGCCCGAACCATCTCCAGGTTTTCTCCATTGTATTTAAACGTTAAAAAGGAAATGCATTATGTCCCCATCCTGCACCACATAATCCTTGCCTTCTATCCCCATCTTGCCTGCGGCACGCACGGCGGATTCTGTCTTATATTTCACAAAGTCGTCATATTTGATGACTTCTGCACGGATGAATCCCTTCTCGAAATCAGAATGTATCACCCCTGCAGCCTTGGGAGCCTTGTCACCGACTTTCACAGTCCACGCACGGCACTCGTCCGCACCGGCGGTGAAGAATGTCTGTAGGCCGAGCAGCTTGTAGGCGCTCTGTATAAGTCGCACCACCCCGGACTCCTCAAGCCCCATCTCCTCAAGGAACATCTTCCTGTCTTCGTAGTCCTCCATCTCGGCTATCTCAGACTCCGTCTTGGCGGAAATCACGAGTATCTGGGCATTCTCGTCCTTGACGGCATCGCGGACCGCATCCACATAAGCGTTCCCGCTTACAGCGGAGGCATCATCCACGTTGCAGACGTACATGACCGGCTTGTTGGTCAGCAGGAAAAGATCCCTGGCAATTGCAGCCTCCTCCTCGTTGACAAGCTGCACGCTACGGCAGGACTTGCCCTGCTCCAGCGCCGCCTTATAACGGATCAGCAGGTCGGCGAGCTTCTTCGCCTCCTTGTCTCCGGCCTTGCCCGCCTTTTCTGCCTTAGCAAGCCTTGCATTCACAGTTTCAAGATCTTTTATCTGGAGTTCCAGATCCACCACATCCTTGTCCCTTACAGGGTCCACGCTCCCGTCCACGTGCACCACGTTGCCGTCATCGAAACAGCGCAGCACGTGCAGGATGGCATCACACTCGCGGATGTTGGCCAGGAACTGGTTGCCCAGCCCCTCTCCCCTGCTGGCACCCTTGACAAGGCCCGCAATGTCCACAATATCCACGGTAGCCGGAATGGTGCGCTGAGGTTTGCATATCTCCGAGAGGACGTCAAGCCTCCTGTCGGGAACATTGGTGGAGCCGAGATTCGGCTCGATGGTACAGAAAGGGAAATTGGCGCTCTGGGCCTTGCCGGAGCTGACACAGTTGAAAAGGGTGGACTTCCCCACATTAGGAAGTCCCACGATGCCGCACTTCAGTGACATAAATTTAAAATTTAGTCTGCAAATTTACTCAAAAAACGCCATATTAGCAGAATGAAACGGACTATGATTGCACTTCTCGCCCTTTTGCCCATACTCCCGTGCCGGGCGCAGAACGACACCCTCAGAGTGATGTTCTGGAATGTGGAGAATTTCTTCGACTACCGGTCCGACGCTGCACCGGAATACTGGACCAGAGGAAGATTTTATGCCAAATGCGACGGCATAGCCAAGACCATCCTCTCATTCTCGGACAAATACGGTAGCGTTCCAGACATTGTCGGGATAGCTGAAATCGAAAACTATTTCGTGTTGAAATCCCTTATCTCATCCACACTGCTCCGAAAACTGGGCTACAGCATTGTGCACTACGAATCCCCTGACCATAGAGGCATCGACTGCGCCATGCTCTATCGGCGCTCCAAGCTGCACTTGAAGGAAAGTTACCCTGTACACATCCTGGACAGCAGCGGCACGCCGATGGCCACAAGGGATATCCTCGTGGCACGGTTCGACAGCATCACTGTCATGGTCAATCATCACCCGTCTAAAATAGGCGGTAAGTCCGGAAGACGCAGGGCCGCCTTCTCCACGATGCAAGCGGCAGCCGATTCGCTTATGGCAGCCGGAGACGTACGGATAATTTCAATCGGCGATTTCAACGATGACCTCTGGCACCAGCATGGTCTCGGGACAATCAAATACAATGGGAATTGGGAAAAAATCGACGGTCATTTCATATACGGAACTGTCAATGTCCGGGAGGAGGTTTTCGACGAACCCTCACTGCTGACCGCAGACAGGGCTTTCGGGGGTCAGAAACCGCGGAGGACCTTTGTCGGACCAAGATATGCGGGCGGACTGAGCGACCATCTTCCTATTGCTCTAATGATTACTTTTTAATAATTTTGTGCAACGCAACAATTAATGCCACATAAAAATGGAAATGAAAAATAAAATTCATGCGAAGTTCTCCGAACTCTTCGGTGAAACTGGCACCTTCTACGCCGCGTCAGGCAGAATCAACCTTATCGGTGAACATACCGACTATAACGGAGGATACGTTTTCCCTGGAGCCATCGACAAAGGAATCATGGCCGAAATAAAGAAAAACGGCACTGCCACGGTCAACCTCTTCTCCATCGACTACAATGAGCCATGTTCTTTCGGACTCGGTGAGGAAGACAAGCCGCAGACCGCCTGGGCAAGGTATGTGTTCGGCGTCTGCCGCGAGACACTGAAGAGGGGTGGCACTGTCGAAGGATTCGATGCCGTGTTCGCAGGCGACGTCCCACTCGGAGCCGGGCTCTCATCATCGGCAGCCCTAGAAAGCTGTTTCGCCTACGCCATCAACGATCTTTTCGACAACGGCATAGACAAGTTCGAACTCGCCCGTATCGGCCAGGCCACTGAGCACAACTATTGCGGGGTCAACTGCGGCATCATGGACCAGTTCGCTTCCTGCTTCGGCAAGAAAGGACAGCTTATAAGGCTCAACTGCAAGACTCTTGAATACAAATACTTCCCATTCAGACCTGACGGATACAAGCTTGTACTCCTCGACTCTTGCGTAAAACATGAACTCGCATCATCCGCTTACAACAAGCGCAGGGCATCCTGCGAGAACGCCGCCGCCGCCATCAAGAAGAACCACCCTGAAATAGAGTGCCTCAGCGACTGCAAGCGGGTATGGCTCGATGAAGTGCGCGGCGAAATTCCAGAGGAGGATTTCCTCCGTGCGGAGTATGTCATTGGAGAAGTGCAGAGAGTGCTTGACGTATGCGATGCCCTCGAAAGGGGCGACTATGTGACAGTCGGCGAGATGATGTACCAGACTCACTTCGGATTGAGCCACCTGTATGAGGTGAGCTGCGAAGAGCTTGACTATCTCAACGATATCGCACGTAAGATGGGAGTCACCGGTTCACGCGTAATGGGCGGCGGCTTCGGAGGCTGTACAATCAACCTCGTCAAGGATGAACTCTATGAGGATTTCCTCACCGAGGCCAAGAAGAAGTTTGCTGAGAAGTTCGGACACGAACCTAAGGTCTACCATGTGATCATCTCCGACGGCGCAAGGAAGCTGGAGTAATCCGCTCTTATCCGATATAATTTGAAAGCCAGTCCGGGCCGACTTCCACAAGTCCCCGGGCTGCTTCTTTTATGGCCGGGTTGCGCTGCAATATGCCTGCGCAATCTTCATATACATTGAAGCCGACTGATATCATCTCCATGTTCCCGTCTTGTGGATATGTGAACGTCATCTCCGAGTCCGCCCCGTCCATCTTGAAGAATTTGAGCTGAACATCCTTGCCCAACTCTCTCAAAGTTACAAACTTGCACATTTCCACCGCCACATCGTCCAGTCCGGCATCGAAGATCTTCATCTTTTCGATGAGTTCACCCGGGCTGCGGACTATACGCCCGGTATACCCCTCAGGGAGTCCTTCCGCTTTGACCGGGGCATCAGTCATCAATATCATGAGTCTCTCCTGCGGATCATGATAGAGGAACGGTCTGTGAATAAGGTTGACACAGCCGCAATCAGGGCAGCGCCACACGAAGTACTCTCCGTTTTTGACCTTTTCTTTGGCTTCAGGGCTTGCCAAGGCATCCACACTCCCATCAAACTCCATCCTGTGCACCTGTCCGCAACGGCTGCATTTCTCTTCAATTATAGATTTCGGCATATATGACTTTTTTACAAAGATAAGGATAAAAAAACCGGCAGGATTCCTCCTGCCGGATACAACTGTTAAAATATCTTTTTGGCAAAAAGATCTGCTAATAGAACCTCTCGCGGTTGTCCTTGACACCGTCATACTCGGACATCACAGAGATTATCATCTGTGAAAGATACTGTCCTTTCTGAGCATTGAGATTCTTGGCGTCATCTTCAGTGTAGAAGCTGCCAGTCTGACGGTTGGCCACACTCAGCACATAAACTCCCATAGAACCTGGAACCGGTCCATATACGGCACCGTCCTTGGCCACTGAAGCGGCTCCGAGAACAGCAGGATCAACACTGGTAGATGAGAGCGAGAGTCCCTCGTTGCGGTCCACAGTCACTCCAAGAGCGTCCGCCACGGCATCGATACTTGTGAGACCCTTTATCTTCTCTGACACCTCGGCAAGTTTCTTGGCCTGGGCCTTCTCAGCATAAAGCCTCTCGCTGATCACAGGAGCAACCTGCTTCAAAGAAGCATATCCCTCCTTGTGAATATCCTTGACGGCAGTGATGAAGAAGAAGTTGTTGTTGACTGTGATGATATTGGAAGCTTTTCCTGCCTTGTTGTCGAATATCCAGCGGGTCACTTCCTTGGCCTGATCCACAGCCCCGTATGAAGAAGTGGCCTCAGTAACATTCAGAGAGTGGGAGTATACCTTGGTGGAGTCTACTGCCTTCTTGTAACCCTCATAAGAACCGTTGGCAAGGGTGGCGAAAGTGTTGGCTTCAGCATAGTATTTATTGAAAGTCTCCTTGCTTGCAAGGGCTGTCTTCTCAAGGATGGCAACCTGCTTCTTTGCCACAGGCTTTGTCTTCTGCGATACAAGGACGACATGAGTGCCATACTGTGTGGTGAGTACGAACGGCTTTCCTACCTGGGCCTCTATCACGGACTCCATGCCAGGAATCATGTAAGTCTGAGTCATCCAGCCGATGCTTCCGAGTTCACCGTCTGCGGCTGAACCCTTGTCCTCTGAGTAGAGGGAAGCAAGGTTGGAGAAGTTGGCCCCGCTTTTGCCGAGTACATTCACGAGACTGTCGGCAGTATGCTTTGCATTTGCTCCCACGAGAAGGATGTGCTTCACATACACTGAATCCGGGAGCATCTTGCTGTCCATCTCACGTGCAGCATAGAAAGTGTCACCAGACTTGACTATCTGTGAGACCTTGTCTCCGGAGAATATCTGGGAATTGAGTTCGCTGTTGACTGTGTTGAGTTCTCCCGCTTTGTACCAGTATGTGGAAAGCTGGCGCTCAGAGTTCTTGAGGAGGAAAGTCTTCATGTTGTCTGTGGTAACGAACTCCTGATATGCCTTATCCATATCCTCACTTGTCTGCGCCACATCCTCCGCTGAAGGCACGACTTCGAACACTACGTACTCAATGTCCCTGCTGGCGTTCTGCCTGAAGAACTTCTTGTGATCGTTGTAGTACTTGCGGATCTCATCGGAACTTACGGTGATGGTAGAATCCTTGGTCATAGGGTAGTAGGCCAGACACCAGTCCACATCTGCGGTGGTGTTACCGTCGGCGACATCCTGCTTGAGCTGGAGAGCGTTCTCAATGTTGCTTGCATTGAAGAGGGCACCGTATTTCAGATAGTACTGCTGATTGTAGACTGTATTCTGCAGGTAGTTCCAATAGGTGCGGAGCTGGCCTGACTGGTCACTGTTGACATTATCGATGAACGCCTTGAGCATATCTGAAGAGAAATTGCCTGATTCATCGAGAAAAACAGGATTCTGCGCCATGACAGGGGAGAGGGTCTCTCCTGAGACAAGTGAAACCATCTCGTCTTCGCCCACGCACAGACCGGCAGCCTTGGCGTTCTTGACAAACATGTACTTGTCAAGCAGGCCCTGCCATGCGGCATTCCTGATCTGACGCTGTGTCTGCTCGTTCTGTGAAGAAGAGCCTGAAAGCATCTCATTGATCACCGTATATTTGTCCACATCTTCCTGGAAATCATTGTATGATATGTTCTTGCCGGCTATCTTGCCGACATCATACTTTGATGACATCGAGTTCAATGCAGACTCCAGAGTGCCAGGATCGATAATAAACGAGAGAAGGGCCAGCGCGATGATGATCGAGATCACGAGGCCAAACTTAACGCGTATTTTTTCAAGTACCGCCATTTTATCTTAATTTTTGAATTTTTCCGATAGGGCTGCGAATTTAACTATTTTTTTGGAAACGGGCCAATAAAATTCACAGAATCAATAATAACCGCCGAAGTATCTCTGACTGTCACCACATAGCCGTTGAAAGGACTGTCCAGCTTGGCATTGCGCATACGGTCATCCGAACGCATACCATAGCCTTGAGCGAACATGTCACGGGAATACATCTTGACATAACAGTCGGTATATATCTCTTTCCTGCTGCTGTCCCAGAAGATGGTGTCCGTCTCCATGGTCTCCTGCTTGAGCACATTGTGGAGAATGACGTTGCCGTATGCCTTCCAGATCTCATCACCTGACGAAGGTACGGTATGTTCAGCCTCATCAGCGACTATGACCGATTCCAGAAGCCCATCTTCGTTGTATCCGAAGACTGATACGCCTTCAGGGAAAAGATCTCTCTTCTCCCCATCCTTGCTGTATCTTTCCAGCAAGCCGGCCTCCATCCTCATCTCCATCTCCCCATTCTTGCTCTGGACAGCGAAGACGTCCTCCACGGTCTGCACCGGAGCGGACCCCAAATCGATCTTCTCGGCTTCGGCAATCCCCTTGCTGCAGGAAACGAAATTACTGGCAACCACTATTGCGGCTGCCAGTAATCCCATGATTCTGTTTATCGAACCTCCCAAGTCCTACTTAGATGTACGGACTGTGGTCGTGGCACGCATTCCGCCGCAGACTACGGTGTATGACTGTCCGTTGGTGATATCATACATGAATGCCTCGGCAGCCTGAGGGAAGTAAGAGCTGTACTGTCTGATATGCTCGTTGGCGCTGTCAGCGAGCGAAGGATCAGCATTCTTGGCCTTGTTCATAAAGTCGCAAGCCACCCAGAACGGTGCACGGCTTGAGATTTCATCACCTCCACAACGTGTTGATGCCCATACTGTTCCGATAAGGAAGTAGGCCTTTCCTGCGAGTTCCTGAGAATTCTCAGCTACCTGCGCTGCATACTCTACAGCCTTGGCGTTGAGACCGCTCTTGAAGCAGAATGTGGCAAGCTCGTACTTCCACTCAGTATCGGTGGCAGCGTCGGACTCCTCGCTTGCGATGGCCTCTTCCATATAGGTGATTGCCTCATCGGTATCTCCCTTGGCTGAGTGCAGCTTGAAGAGGTAGTACGCTGAGTTGGCTGACGGCTTAAGCTTGTTCATAGTGGTCACAGCCCTGAGGAAGAGGTCGTTGTCCGTGCAGTCCTCTGCTATGCTCATGGTCTTCACTATGCTTGTGGCAAGTTCGAGATTGTCAGGCTCCGCATCCAGACGAGGCGTGTAGATGGCAAGAAGGTGCTCGCAACTGGCCACCTTGCTGGCTGCGAAGAGGTTGCCCATGTCTGACTTCACATTGCTGTTCTGTTCCTTTTCTATATCGTTCCTTACAGGTGCCTTGTCGATGAGATCATTGTTCCTCTGGTAGAGGTTGATCACAGTCTCGGCATCAAGGGTTCCGGCCTGGAAGAGCTCTATGGCTGCCTGGAGATCAAAAAGGAATATGGACACCTTTGTCTGCTCCTTGTTGTTGGCTATGATTCCCTCGTAACCGTCATACAGTTTCTGAGGGTCAGATGTCAGGTACTTTGACATGTCAAGGCCCTTGTTGTTGAGAGCAGTGACCGCATACTTAGGGTAATACTGCGCCCTAGTGTCGTGCAGAGTGAGCAGGGAGTCCACAAGAGCATCCTTATATGCCGCATTGGAAGCATTCTTGGCGATAAGTCTGCGGAGCAGGGAAGTACCGTCGATAAGCATGTTCTGACTTGCGGTGGCAGGGCAGATGGAGTAGGCTTTCCTCCAGTTGGGAAGAGCCTCATCATAAGCTTTCTGCTTGTAATACTCTTTGTAATAGGACATATACTTGATACATTCAGCACTGTCCGCACCCCATTTTCCCTGGGCAAATACATCCGTGCCGCTCAATACCAGGGCAGCACAAGACAGGATTGCAAGTGTTATTCTTTTCATTATCATTTGTGATTGTTTTACTCGTATCGAGGTTTCTGGAACCATATGTCAAAAATGTTCACTCCCACAGAAAAGCTGAAATACCTTTCCCTTACCAGTCCGTCGGAGAGGGATCCCCTCTGACCGAGTTCGACTCCAAGAGTGAGACCATTATACCAGCGATATATAGGAAGTGTAGCACCAAATGTAACCCCCATAGAAGAGATGGTTTTGCCGTTCAGCAGGAAGTTCTCCTTTTTGTAGTATGCTCCGGCACGGTATGCAACCTTATTGAAATAATACCGGATATCATTCCTGTTGGGAACCAGCTCAAATCCAAGCCTGTACGACTCGGAAAGGGATGTCACGAAAGGGGAACTTGAGGAGAAGCCGCTTATGGTCTCTATGCCGGAATTCCTCCAGTCGGCCCTGTTGTAGTCGAAAGCAAGCATCCACTTGTCAGCGTATCTGAATGAAACTCCGACACCTATTTCTGAAGCGATACGTGCGGACTTGGATATACCGAGCGTGTCCATCTTGTAGTACAGGGTATCGGATGCGGCATAGCCCACTGAATAACGCGCATCTTCGTAGTATCCTTTCATGTCGGCACCGGTAGAGTATGTCGCTCCGAGGATAAGCTTGGATTTGCTTCCAACAGGCTGCTCATACTGAATTCCGAATTTGCCCCCAACGGCGCTTGCCTGAAGCGATGTGCTTCCTTTGATGCTGTTGTAAGAAGCATCTGAAATGGATGTTATGAACGACTTGGTGAGGTTGCCGAAGTAGAAGTCCATCTCGGCACCTAGTGAAAGCCTGTCCCAGAAAGTGATGCCGGCCGCCGTGAACAGTTTGTATATGCTACCGCTGCCGGATGCGCTGTAAGATATGTTCCCGGTGTGCCCTATGACTTCAGGGTCGGTATAGTCAAACGAATAGCCAAAACCAGTGTCGCTGTACGGAGATATGCCGAGCATCATGGCGGACGTGCTCCACAGCGGGAAGGAAATCACGCAGTCGTTGATGTTGAAAGTGTTGTTCACAGACTTTATGTCGTTCTGCGCAAATACCTTGTTGTCTCCATAAAGGGAGAAGTCAGCCATAAAGGCGAGGGAATCCCTGGCCGTGACGGCAGCAGGGTTGAGAATGTTTATGAACCTGTTGTTCCTCGTCGCAACTCCGACTCCGCCCATGGTCCTGTTGTAGGCAGTGCCCTGGCGGCTGAGATCACCCACACCGAAAATGGAGTATGGGGAATAGCCGCTATAGGCCTGACCGTGCGCCACAAACGAGACGCACAGCAGGAGAACAAGAGCCGATATGCTGTTAAATGTTCTTGCTGACATAATCTTCTGTAATGATAGCCAAGCCCATCAGTTCAAGATTGCAGACTACAAAGATGGAGTTTTTCATTTTCTTGGCAAAATAAATTGCATCCCCACCTGTAAAAATCACGATATTGTCCTGACGGGATTTGATGTAGCCCTCTATTTCAAACATTATGCCCAAAACCACTCCTGATTCTATGGAAGACTGTTCAGAACAACCCTCCTGAGCTACGCTGTCAGGGGTATCAACAAGCGGAAGAGCCTTGGAGTACCTGTTGAGCGCCTTGAAACGGGTTCTGCACCCGGGGGAGATGTTGCCTCCGAGATACCTTCCGTCGGATCCGAGAAAATCTATGGTGAGCGTGGTGCCGAAATCGAACACCGTACATCTTTTCCCTTTGAAAAGAAACCTGGCCGCCACAAGTCCGGCCGCACGGTCAGGACTCAGATACTCCGGAAAGTCGTATTTGAGAAGATAATGAGTATGGGCTTTGTCCAGTATTATCAGATGCCTGCAATACCGGCTCAATACAGCTTCTTCCTCTGGAAGGATATCGTAAACGGAAGCCACGGTGAGCACTTCAGGCTTGTCCTTCTCCATCAGGGAGAGAAGATAGTCCAACATCTTCTCCCCCTGGTAACGGAAAGTCTTGCCGATGGTGACACCGTCAGACCACGCAGCCTTAAGAGCTGTATTTCCTGTAACTACCAGAAGATTGGCCATATTCTATAATACCGAGCCTACAAATTTAGCATTTTTAAATATTGTATGTACTCGTGTCAAGAAAAAATCAGCTGATACTGTTGAGTATTTTGAACGCCGCAGCAAGTGAAGGCACACCACGTGAAACTATCTTCAGCTTGTTCTCAACCTGCTTGAGTTCCACTTTACCTTCCATGGCGCTTATCCTTCCCATCACTTTCTCGAACACTTCAGATTTGTAGTAAGGAGATATGGGATTGGATACGAAAAATCCTATCATTATCCCGTTCTTGATTATTATCTTCTCAAATCCCAGAGCTGCTCCGCGGTTGCGTATCTTTACCACGAGGAAAAGGTTTCTTACCTCATCCGGGAGAGATCCGAACCTGTCTTCCAGACGAGCTGCATAGTTGTCTATCTCCTTGTCGGAAGACATGGAGTCAATAGATCTGTAAATTCTTATCTTCTCGGCTGTTATGTCCAGATATGAGTCCGGGATATGTGCCGGCTGGTCCGTCTCTATCGTACACTCCGTGACGAACAGGCTCCGCTCACTGCGCAGGTTCATGCCGGTTTCCACTCCAAGTTCCTCCATGGCTTCGCCCAGGATTTTCTGATATGTCTCGAACCCCATCTCCGTGATAAACCCGCTCTGTTCTGCTCCCAACAGATTGCCGGCCCCGCGGATGTCGAGGTCCTGCATCGCGATGTTGAACCCGCTTCCGAGATCTGAAAACTCTTCTATTGCCTTCAGACGTCGGCGGGCATCATCGGTTATGCTGACAAGAGGAGGCACTATCAGGTAGCAGAATGCTTTTTTGTTGGACCTTCCCACCCGGCCTCTGAGCTGATGGAGGTCGCTGAGTCCGAAATTCTGCGCCTGGTTGATTATGATGGTGTTGGCATTCGGGATATCGAGACCGTTTTCTATGATGGTTGTGCTCAGCATCATGTCGTAGTCTCCCCGCATGAAGTCAAGCATTATCTTCTCGAGTTTGGACGGCTCCATCTGCCCATGCGCTACACATATCTTCATGTCCGGAACGAGGCGGTGGAGGATCTCATATATGGACTGAAGTTCCTCTACCTTGTTGTGCAGGAAGAAAACCTGGCCGCCACGGTTGAGTTCGTAGTTTATGATGCTCTTTATCTCCTTCTCGTCGAAGAGGATGATCTCCGTCTGCACCGGGATCCTGTTGGGCGGGGGAGTGTTGATGATGCTGAGGTCCCTGGCTCCGAGCAGGGAGAACTGCAGGGTGCGCGGAATAGGGGTAGCCGTGAGAGTCAGGGTATCCACGGAATGCTTGAGTTCGCGCAGTTTCTCTTTGGCACTGACACCGAATTTCTGCTCCTCATCTATGATAAGCAGTCCCAAATCCTTGAATTCAAACTCTTTGCCGAGTATCTTATGTGTACCTATCAATATGTCTATCTGTCCTGCAGCAAGTCTCTTTTTTATGTCAGCTATCTCTTTTGGAGTACGCAGACGGCTGACATAATCAATGGTACATGGGAGGTTCTGCAGACGCTGCCTGAAAGTGTTGTAATGCTGAAGAGAAAGAATGGTCGTAGGAACGAGCACCGCCACCTGTTTACCATCCGTGGCGGCCTTGAACGCAGCCCGCACGGCTATCTCGGTCTTTCCGAATCCAACATCCCCGCAGACAAGCCTGTCCATAGGACAGTCATCCTCCATGTCACGCTTGACCGCTGCGGTGGCTATCTCCTGATCAGGGGTGTCCTCAAATATGAACGAAGATTCCAGCTCCTCCTGGAGATAAGTATCGGGGGAGAATGCAAATCCTTTGGATGAACGTCGCTTGGCGTAGAGCTGTATAAGCTGCTTGGCTATGTCCTTTACTTTGGATTTGGCGCTCGTCTTGAGCGCCCCCCATGTCTTGGAGCCCAGTTTGCTGATTCGCGGCGGTTCCCCATCGCTGGAGCGGAAACGTGATATCTTATTGAGGGAGTGGACAGAAACAAAGACTACATCCCCGTCTTTGTATGTAATCTTCACCACTTCACGCATCCTTCCCTTATCATCTTTCATGCGCACAAGACCTCCGAAAATTCCGACACCATGGTCTATATGAACCACATAATCACCTATATTGAAAGAGTTCAGGTCGTTGATGGTCAGCTGTTCACTCTTTTCGACTGTGCGTCTGAGGCTGACCCTCTGGAAACGGTCGAAGATCTCATGGTCTGAATAACAGCAGACCCTGTCATCCGAATCTATGAAGCCGTTGTGGATGTTCTTGCCTTTGACGAAGCGGGGCATCAGCCCCCCGTTCTGTGACAATATGGACTGGATTCTGTCCAGCTGAGACTCTTTGTCCCCGAATATCATGACCTTGTAGCCGCTCTCCATACGTGAGCGTATATCCTCGGTGAGAAGTTCAAAGTTCTTGTTGAAAGACGGCTGCGGGCTTATGTTGAACACTACAGGATCATCACACTGCATGCCGAGGGGCACGTCAATGAAAACCCTTCGGTGTTTTCCTGTCAAAGAGTAGAAATCCTTGCCGGAATACATGTCCGATGAGTCAAGCCACACCACACTTCCTGAGGGAAGGAGTTCCAGCACGCTTTGGCCGCTTTCGCTCCCCGACGACATGAGTTCCGATACTATGTCAACCTTGTCCACCTCTCCGGTGGAAAGCTGGGTATTGCAGTCGAAGGTGTTGATCTTCTCGACTTCATCTCCCCAGAACGATATGCGGTACGGGTAATTGTTTGAATACGAGAATATGTCCACAAGCGCACCGCGGATGGCATACTGCCCGGGCGCGGATACGAAATCCACCCTCTCGAACCCGCCGGATGAAAGCACCTCCACTATCTTCTCATGCGAGATTTCTTCAGATTTGCGGATGCTCATCACAGAACCGGATATCTCCTTGACTGAAGGTACAAGCTCTGCGACAGCTTCCGGATATGACACGATCAGTTTCAGATCATCCCCGCCGGACAATATGGAACTTATCGCCGCCGTACGCTGCACGGCAAGAGAAGACTTATAGTTGCTGCGTTCCACATTTTTGCCTGACTCCGGCAAGAAGAACACACGATCGCCTTCAATGAAATCATAAAGGTCGGAAGCGCAATACTCTGCCGACTCAATATCAGGCAGCATGATGAAATGCAAACCTCTCTTTACCACCTGGGAGAGCACTATCCAGCGTGCGGACAGAAAAAGCCCCCGGCAGAATATGTCTTTCCCGCCCTTTTCAAGTCTCTTCTGAAGTTCGAGACAAGATTTTGTACTTATCAACATTTGACCATTTACAGCTGTTGAAAACCTGTGCAAATCCGGTTGATTTCTCTTCACGGATTGTTGAAATCCGGATACGACGTCTTATCAACATCTGGATAAACACCCGTTCAACAAGGTTTTCAACTTTTTTACACCCATACAAAAAACTGATATTCAAAAGATTGATATAGTTGTCAACAATATCAACAAGCATTAAGAATACACAAGTTTTATAAATAAAAGAACTATATTTGTATCCTGTATTGATTTTTCGCAATGTCGGATTTTGACCCGCACGATACAAACGAGGGCAAAGATAAGGATTTAGAAGGAATTATCAGGCCCCACGAATTGGAGGATTTCACCGGCCAGGGTGAGATCGTGTCCAATCTGCGGGTATACATAGAAGCCGCGAAAATGCGTGGTGAGGCGCTTGACCATACCCTCTTCCATGGGCCTCCGGGACTCGGTAAAACTACGCTCGCGCATATCATCGCCTCAGAGATGGGGGTCAACATCAAAATTACTTCCGGACCGGTCCTTGACCGCCCGGGTGATCTTGCCGGCCTTCTCACTTCTCTCGACAAAGGCGATGTCCTCTTCATCGATGAGATACACAGGCTCTCCCCGGAAGTGGAGGAGTATCTGTATTCCGCGATGGAGGACTATGTCATAGACATAATGATAGACAAGGGGCCTGGTGCAAGATCGGTGCGCATATCGCTTAATCCGTTCACTTTGGTCGGGGCCACGACACGTGCCGGCCTGCTTACTGCGCCGCTACGGGCGCGTTTCGGTATCAACTGCGGTCTGGAGTACTATGACAAGTCTGACCTTGTCCGCATCATAAGACGCAGTGCGTCAATACTTAATGTGGGAATAGATGAGGACGCGGCCACAGAGATAGCACTCCGCAGCCGTGGTACGCCCAGGATCGCCAACTCGCTTCTGCGCAGGGTACGTGACTTTGCGCAGGTTAAAGGTGACGGACATATAGATATTTCGATAGCCAAGTTCGCCCTTGACAAGCTCAGGATAGACACACGCGGTCTGGATTCCATAGACAACAAGATACTGCGCACCATTATCTGCACGTTCAAAGGCGGGCCTGTAGGAGCCAACACCATAGCTACTGCCATAGGGGAGGATCAGGGCACTTTCGAAGAAGTGTATGAACCTTTTCTCATAAAGGAAGGGTTCATTGTGAGAACCCAGCGTGGAAGGATAGCTACTGACCTGTCATATAGGCATTTGGGGCTTGATAGGGGAGTGGAGGATAATAATACGCTTTTTTAAAAGAGATATCAATATATAAATAGGTACAATGTCTGACAAGTTAATTTCCAAAATCCCTGAGGGGCCGCTTGAAAACAAGTGGACGAAGCGTAAGGCCGAGATCCATCTGGTGAGTCCCAACAACAAGAGAAAACTTGAAATCATTGTGGTAGGCACCGGTCTGGGTGGAGCTTCTGCAGCCGCTTCCCTCGGTGAACTTGGCTACAATGTCAAAATCTTCTGCATCAGTGATTCTCCGCGCCGTGCACATTCAATCGCAGCGCAGGGAGGTATCAATGCGGCGAAGAACTACCAGAACGACAACGACTCAGTCTACCGTCTGTTCTACGACACCATCAAGGGTGGTGACTACCGCAGCCGTGAAGCCAACGTTTACCGTCTTGCGGAGGTCAGCGCGGCTATTATCGACCAGTGCGTTGCCCAGGGTATTCCTTTCGCCCGTGAGTATGGCGGATATCTTGCCAACCGTTCTTTCGGCGGTGTACAGGTGAGCCGTACTTTCTATGCCAGGGGACAAACCGGACAGCAGCTCCTTCTCGGCGCTTACGCTTCTCTCAACAAAGAGATTGCCGCCGGCACCGTGAAGTCCTATCCGCGCCATGAGATGCTTGATCTTGTGCTTGTTGACGGACAGGCCAAGGGCATCATCGCCCGCAATCTTGTCACCGGACAGCTTGAGAGGTTCGGTGCGCATGCTGTAGTGATCGCTACAGGTGGCTACGGAAACACTTATTTCCTCTCCACCAATGCGATGAACAGCAACGGTTCCGCCGCCCTCCAGTGCTACAAGAAGGGTGCTTACTTCGCAAACCCTTGCTTTGCACAGATCCACCCTACATGTATTCCTGTACATGGTGATCAGCAGTGCAAGCTTACACTCATGAGCGAGTCACTCCGAAATGACGGACGCATCTGGGTACCGAAGAAACTTGAGGACGTCAAAAAGCTGCGCAAGCACGAGATAAAAGCTTCCCAGATTCCTGAGGAGGATCGCGACTATTATCTCGAGCGCCGTTATCCCGCATTCGGCAACCTTGTGCCGCGTGATGTTGCTTCACGTGCCGCCAAGGAGCGTTGCGATGCAGGCTTCGGTGTCAATGAGACGGGTAAGGCCGTGTTCCTCGATTTTGCCGACGCCATCCAGCGTCTCGGACACAAGAGAGTCGCTGAGAGGTATGGCAACCTCTTCGATATGTACGAGAAGATCACTGCTTCGTCTCCTTGGGAGGAGCCTATGATGATTTATCCGGCCATACACTACACTATGGGTGGTATCTGGGTTGACTATGATCTCCAGACCACTATCCCGGGTCTTTATGCCATCGGTGAGGCCAACTTCTCTGACCACGGTGGAAACCGCCTCGGTGCATCCGCCCTCATGCAGGGACTTGCTGATGGTTACTTCATCCTTCCTGTGACTATCGGAGACTATCTTTCCAAGAAGTTCGCCGAGCCAAAGACTGATGTCAACACCCAGGAGTTCATCGATACTGAGAAGTCTGTACAGGCACGTATCGACCGGCTTTTTGCCATCAACGGCACCAAGACAGTGGATTCCATCCACAAGAAGCTCGGAAACATCATGTGGGAGTATGTCGGCATGGCACGTGACGCAGAAGGGCTCAAGAAGGCTATCAAGGAGATTGCTGAACTCAAAGAGGACTTTTATAAGAATGTGAAAGTCCCAGGAAGCCAGTACGAATTCAATCAGGAGCTTGAGAAGGCACTCCGTCTTGAGGATTTCTTCGAGATAGGGGAACTTATGGCCCGTGACGCGCTCAACAGGAACGAATCCTGCGGCGGTCATTTCCGTGTTGAAAGCCAGACTGAAGAGGGCGAAGCCAAGCGTGATGATGAGCACTATATGTATGTAGCGGCATGGGAATACAAGGGAGAAGGTGTCGAGCCGGAACTCCATAAGGAGCCTCTCAAGTATGAGTTCATCAAAGTCGCCACCAGAAACTACAAAGACTAATCGAAGATGGAATTCAATTTAAAGATATGGCGTCAGAAGAACGCCAAGTCAAAAGGTCATTTCGAAACTTATCATATCTCAGGTATTGAGGAGGACGCTTCTTTCCTCGAGATGCTCGACATCCTCAATGAGCAGCTTATCCGTGAGGGAGCTGATCCTGTGGCGGTGGAGCGTGGCTGTCAGAGCAGCGGTCCTGTTTCTTTCGATCACGATTGCCGGGAGGGTATCTGCGGTGCCTGCTCACTTTACATCGATGGCCGTGCACATGGTCCTGATGACCACGTCACTACCTGTCAGCTTTTCATGAGACACTTCAAGGACGGCGCCACTATCACCGTGGAGCCGTGGAGGAGTGCTGCTTTCCCGGTTATCAAGGATCTTGTGGTGGACCGCACTGCTTTTGACAAGATTCTTCAGGCCGGCGGGTTCATCACAGTCAGGACTGGTTCTGCCCAGGATGCCAACAATATCCTCATCTCTCATGAAAGAGCGGAGGAGAGTATGGATGCGGCTGCTTGCGTCGGCTGCGGAGCCTGTGTTGCAACCTGCAAAAACGGCTCTGCAATGCTCTTTGTCGCCGCTAGGGTAAGTTCCCTTGCTCTTCTTCCTCAGGGCCGTCCTGAGGCCGCAAAAAGGGCAAAAGCAATGGTTGCCAAGATGGACGAACTGGGATTCGGCAACTGCACCAACACACGTGCCTGCGAACTCGAATGCCCTAAGGGCATAACGGTTGCTCATATCGCCCGGCTCAACAGGGAGTTCCTCAAGGCTAAATTCTCTGACTAGTAATATTATGTATAAGTTAAGGGTGACCTTCGGGCCACCCTTTTCTTTTTACCACAGGAAGTTGTTGAAAGGATATCTTCCGGCGTGGATTTCTGCCACCATCTTGTAGATGTCATCTTTAAGTTTGTCTATTCCCTCCTTTTTGAGTGCCGATATGAATATGCACGGGATTTTTTTCTCGTTGATCCATTTGTACTTGACTTCTTCCAGCGAGAGGTTCCTGTCGGTCTTCGGCTGAAGTGAAAATTCGTCGTACTCTTCGTGTTTGTAAGCGTCTATCTTGTTGAATACAACGAATATAGGTTTATCTGATGCCGATATGTCCTTAAGTGTTTTCTCCACCACTTCCATCTGCTCTTCGTAGTCGGAGTGCGAGATGTCAACC
The DNA here is from genome assembly GCA_934702165.1 of uncultured Bacteroidales bacterium. Lineage (GTDB taxonomy): Bacteria > Bacteroidota > Bacteroidia > Bacteroidales > UBA932 > Cryptobacteroides. The sequence goes on from CAKUYG010000002.1 coordinate 31,771, forward strand.
ACATGTATAAGCACATCAGCTTCGCGTACCTCGTCAAGCGTGCTTTTGAAGGCTTCAATAAGTTGTGTCGGGAGTTTGCGTATGAATCCCACCGTGTCGCTCAGCAGGAAAGGCAGATTCCCAATGACAACTTTTCTTACGGTTGTGTCGAGAGTTGCAAACAGCTTGTTTTCTGCGAATACATCTGATTTAGCCAGCAGATTCATCAGAGTTGATTTGCCCACGTTAGTGTATCCGACAAGTGATAGTCTTACCAGTTGGCCTCTGTTGCTGCGTTGAGTGGCCATCTGTTTATCCACTTTTTTGAGTTGATCTTTTAGTCTTGCGATTCTCTCCCTTACGATTCGTCGGTCTATCTCTATCTGGGTTTCTCCCATTCCGCCGCGCATGCCGACTCCTCCTCTCTGACGTTCAAGATGCGTCCACATGCCTGCAAGACGAGGAAGCATGTAATTGTACCTCGCCAGTTCTACCTGCATCTTGGCATATGCGGTCTTGGCTCTCTGTGAGAAAATCTCCAGGATAAGGCTTGTACGGTCTATTACGATGGATGTCTTTATTATCTTTTCGATGTTGCGCTGCTGCATCCCGGTGAGCTCGTCATCAAAAATGACGTATTTTATGCTGTTATCCTCACAGTATTGCGCTATCTCCTCAAGTTTTCCACTTCTGATGTATGTGGCTTTTTCTGGTTTGTCTACCCTCTGTATGAATTGCCTGTCGCCGATCAGTCCGGCCGTCTCTGCGAGGAACTCCAGTTCGTCAAGGTATTCCATTACCTTGGCCTCATCGTCGTTCTGTTTGATGATGCCGACAAAAATAGCTTTCTTATCTTCTTGGATGTCCATAGTATGTCCTTTTAATCAAAAAAAGGCCATCCTTTTTGCGGGACAGCCTTCTTATGGTTTTGTCTGAAATTATCTCAACTGGAAGATAACAGGGAATGTATAGGTTACCTTGACTGCACGGTCTCTCTGGCGTCCCGGCTCCCACTTAGGTGAGCTTGAAACTACACGGACAGCCTCCTTGTCAAGTGATGCGTCTACACCTCTGAGCACCTTCACGTCTGAAATCGTTCCGTTAGGGTTTACAGTGAACTGGAGCATTACTCGTCCGCTAACTCCGTTCTCCTTTGCAATCTCCGGATAAACGAGGTTCTGTGCAACCCACTTTGAGAATGTGTTGGCGTCACCTCCCTGGAATGTCGGCTTCACTTCTACAATCTGGAACGGGATAGCCTCTTCTTCCACTTCCTCTTCAGCTACATCCTCGACATAGTCCATGATCTCAACTCCGATGTCATCGTTGTCCTCAAGGTTGATGATGTTATCCTCGACTTTGATGTCGTCATCTACAATGTCAATCTGGTCTGAGAGAACTACAGTCTTTGGAACTTCTGGTGGCGGTGGGGGAGTCTCCTGCGTGATAGGGACCATTTCCTCTTCCTCCACTACAACCGTCTCTGCGACGAGAGTGGCCTCCTCTTTGTCCTTTGAGGTCCATTCGAACGCTGCATAGACGAAGAGAAGTGCAATTACAAAGCCGATTTCTGCGAACAGCAGTTTCTTGTTGTTCAGATCAGCTTTCGGTGATTTCTTGACTTCCATTTTATTAGTTTCTTTAAATATTCACTTTACGCTCCAAAGATATAAAGAATTCGATTTAATTCCAATTTTTGGAGTAGAACTTTGTTTTCCTTTTTTGTTCCATGCTTCTTTTTTCTCCATACTGCTTTCAAAGTCCGCTCTTTAGTAGTAGATTTGCTTAAATTTTATCATCTATGATTCGGTATTTCAACGAAGACATCAAGTTTGTCTTCAAACAGAAACTGTTGAACAACAGGTGGCTCAAGACCGTGGCCGGCAGCGAGATGCGCAGGATTGGTGATGTAAACATCATATTCTGTTCTGACAACTATATATTGGATGTAAATATAAAGTATCTGGGACATGACTACTTTACCGACATAATCACTTTTGACTACTGTGAGAAGGATGTTCTTTCCGGAGATCTTTTCATCAGCATAGATTCTGTCAGAGAGAATGCGGGCTTTTATGGGACTTCTTTTGAAGATGAACTCAACCGTGTCATCGTGCACGGTATCCTCCACCTCATCGGGTATGATGACCATACGGAAGATGAGGTGAAGCAGATGAGGGCCAAGGAGAATTATTATCTTGAAATGAGAAAGTCTCTTTTGTGATGGATCGGCACTATGATGTAATCGTTGTCGGTGGTGGTCATGCCGGTTGCGAGGCGGCCATGGCGGCAGCAAATCTCGGATCTTCAGTACTTATGCTCTCTGCGGACATGACACTTTTTGCCAAAATGTCTTGTAATCCAGCGGTTGGAGGTATTGCTAAAGGGCAGATAGTCAGAGAAATAGATGCACTTGGCGGATATACTGGGCTTGTGACAGACGCTTCTACTCTACAGTTCCGTATGCTAAATCGCTCCAAAGGCCCGGCCATGTGGAGTCCTCGTGCACAGTGCGACAAAATGCGGTTTTCGGCTGTATGGCGTCATTTTCTTGAAAAGTGCTGTAATTTAGATATTTACGCCGATTTTGCGACTTCTTTTCTTTTTGAGAATTCAAAAATTAGCGGAGTCCGTACATCCACAGGGGCAATTTTCACTTCTCAGACACTTGTTCTGACTGCCGGAACCTTCTTACATGGGAAATTGTTCATTGGTCAGACTGTACTTACAGGCGGGCGGATAGGGGAAAAGTCTTCGGATGGCTTGACTGCCCAGTTGGTTGAACGTGGCATAAAGTCCGGGAGGATGAAGACTGGTACACCTCCCCGTATAGACATTTCTTCAGTTGATACGGCTTCTCTTCCTGTCCAGTTCGGTGATGCGGTTCCATCACGCTTCTCTTACCTTGATGTACCGTCCTCGGTTCAGTGCGGAGACCCTCAGATGCCCTGCTTCATTCTCCATACAAATGAGAAAGTGCATGAAATATTGAGGTCCGGTTTTTCCGAGTCTCCATTGTTTACCGGACTTATCAGCGGTAAAGGACCAAGGTATTGTCCGAGCATTGAAGACAAACTCAGGGTCTTCCCTGAAAATAATGCTCACCAGCTTTTTCTTGAGCCGGAGGGGCGCAACACCTCAGAATATTATCTTCAGGGTTTTTCTTCCTCTCTTCCTCTGCAGGTGCAGATCGATGCTCTTCATGCTATACGAGGTCTGGAAAATGCTAAAATATACAAGCCGGCCTATGCCGTGGAATACGACTATTTCGATCCTTCCCAGTTAAAGTCAACTTTGGAGTCAAAAGTCGTAGAAGGTCTGTTCCTGGCAGGTCAGGTAAATGGCACTACCGGATATGAAGAGGCGGCGGGGCAGGGGATAGTCGCAGGGATTAACGCCGCCCTCAAGGTTCAGCATAAAGATCCGTTTATTTTAAGCAGGGACAGCTCGTATATAGGGGTATTGATAGATGATCTTGTCACCAAAGGTGTCGATGAACCGTACCGTATGTTTACTTCCAGAGCTGAATATCGTATTCTGCTCAGACAGGATAATGCCGATTATCGCTTGACCGGTTTGTCCTACGAGATTGGACTTGCGGGTGAAGAACGTTACTCCAAGATGATGAGAAAATATGAAGAGATTGAAGAGCTGAAGAATTATTGCTGCAATCATAATATAAGTCCTGCTGTGGCCAACCCTTTTTTGGAGTCTCTTGGCTCCAGTAAAATCAGTGAGTCGAAGAAGATTTCAGATATCGCTGCAAGGCCTGAAGTGCGGCTCTCTGAACTGATGAAGATTGTTCCACGTGGAACATCGCAAGAAGAAATAACGGAGAGTGTTGAGATATCAATAAAATATAGCGGTTATATTGACAGGGAGATTCAGTCGGCGCAAAAAATACATCGTCTGGAGAGTCTCGTAATCCCTGAAGGCTTCGATTTTGACAAGATTAGCGGACTCTCTACAGAATGCCGTCAGAAGTTCAAAAAATACACTCCTCGTACAATCGCTCAAGCTATGAGGATATCGGGAGTGTCTCCTTCGGACATTTCTGTCCTTTTGGTTTATTTCGGACGTTGATCCTAAAGCATCTTAAGAGCTGTCTTTATTATATCCTCGAGGCTTGCTGCGGGGTTGTCTTTGAGGATTGACTGAATGGCTTTGCTGATGTTAGGTTTTGAGAATCCGAGGTTCAGCAGAGCTGTGGCTGCTTCGTCCGCTGATTTGTTGGTTTCAGCTTTGATAAGTGTGTCAAAGTTTGCGTCCTCACCTTTCACTATTTTGTCTTTAAGTTCCAGTACGAGCCTTTGCGCACTCTTGAGACCTATGCCTTTGATTGCTTTGAGGCGATGGATATCCTCAGATAGAATCGCCTCGTTGAGTTCGGTGGGGGAGAGGGATGACAGGATCATCCTTGCAGATGCAGCTCCCATGCCTGATACGCTTGTTATGTTCCTGAAAAGAGCCCTTTCGTCTTTGGTTGCGAACCCATAATCCACCTCCTGTCCGTCCCTCTGGTTCACTTGACGCTGGATATAGATTGTGACTTCGGTTTTACCGTCTATGGCGTCGTATGTCTGGAGAGAGATCTCTACTGAATAGCCGATACCATGATTATCGATTATGGCTGTCGTGGGGGTGAGTTCTGTGAGTTTGCCTGAAATATAGTCTATCATGTCCATTGTGTTTACTGTTCCAAAAATAAGGAATAAATGGACATCTGCGCAAAAAATGTTATTTTTGTGTTTATGAATTCAATTGATTTCAGAAAGGAGTTCCCGGAACTCTCGGAGACTGTATATGGGAAAAATCTCGTTTATCTGGACAATGCTGCTACTTCGCTTCGTCCTCTCAGCGTAATCCGCGAATGGAATGAGATGTCTGAAAAATATACAGCCAATCTTCATCGTGCAGTACATCATATCGCCGAAGTTGCTACCCAGAAGTATGAGGCTGCAAGGGATGCTGTGAAGAAATATATAAATGCTGGAAGCAGGGAAGAGATAATATTCACTTCAGGGACTACGGCATCGATTAACCTTGTCGCATTCAGTTTCGGTGAAGCCTTTGTCGGCCAAGGAGACGAGATAATAGTTTCAGAGGTAGAACACCACTCGAACATAGTACCGTGGCAGATGATGTGTGCGAGGAAGGGGGCTGTCCTGAAAGTGATACCGGTGGATGATGAGGGACACTTGAGTCTCACTACACTCAAAGATATGCTCTGCGCACGTACAAAACTTGTATGCGTCGCCCATGTGTCAAATGTAGTAGGACTGGTAAATCCAATAAAGGAAATTGTCAGCATCTGCCATTCCCGCTCTTGTCCGGTGTTGGTGGACGGGGCGCAGGGCATAGTCCATTCCAAGGTCGACGTGAGAGATCTTGACTGTGATTTCTATGCTTTCTCCGGACATAAGATCTACGCCGCACCAGGGACAGGCGTCCTTTACGGGAAGAAATCATACCTTGACAAGATGCCTCCTTATATGGGCGGTGGAGAGATGATCTCAGAGGTCAAGTGGAGCGGGACGAGCTATGCGGCGCTGCCGCACAAGTTCGAGGCCGGGACACAGAATATCTCCGGCACGCCGACCCTGGTCCAGGCTCTTAAGACAGTTGAGGAAACCCATGACCCTAAAATTCAAGAAAGCATGTCGGAAGTGGTGGACTATATGCTGAACGCACTCACTTCAGACAGCCGTTTTTACCTGTACGGACTTCCTGGTGACGGGTATGAAAAGATACCTCTGTTTTCGTTCTCCGTGGAACATTGTCATCATGAGGACCTGGCTCTGATTCTTGACAAGATGGGGATAGCTGTAAGATCCGGGCAGATGTGTGCAGAACCGGTGATGGACAGATTCGGGGTGACCGGGATGCTGAGGGCTTCTTTTGCACCTTACAATACTGTCGATGAAGCGAAGTATCTGATGTCCTCGCTTGAGAGGGCCATAAAAATGCTTGATAGGAAATGAAAAGTTTGAAAGAAGCTCAGGCCGAAGTAGTCGAAGAGTTTTCGATGTATGATGACTGGCTTGACAAGTACGAATACCTTATAGAACTCGGCAATGATCTCGAGCCCTTACCGGTGGAATCAAAAACGGATAATAAGCTTATAAAAGGTTGTCAATCAAGGGTTTGGCTTGATTATAAAGTCAAAGACGGCCGTGTCTGGTTCAATGCGGACAGCGATGCTGTAATCACTAAAGGGATCATATCCCTGTTGGTAAGTGTTTATTCGGGACGTGAAGCGTGCGAGATAGCATCGGATGATTTTTCATTCATTGACAAGCTCGGTCTGAGAGAAAACCTGTCACCGACCAGGGCCAACGGCCTGGCCTCGATGATAGAGACCATAAAGAACATAGCAATTAAACTCTGTCAGAAATGAGTGAAGACAAGAATGAAGTCCTGACTCCAGAAGATGTCAAGGAGCTTGCTCCTCTGTATGAGAACGTGGTTCTCGCGCTCAAGCAGGTCTACGATCCTGAAATCCCTGTCAACATATATGACCTCGGGCTCATTTACGAGTTGAATATCAACAAGGAGCATGATGTCTACATCAAGATGACATTCACGGCACCGAACTGCCCCATGGCGGATGAGGTACTGGCGGAGGTCAAGCATAATGTGGAACTGACTCCCGGGGTGAAGAGCTGCACGATTGACCTGGTGTTCGAGCCTGCATGGGATCAGAGCCTGCTTTCAGATGAGGCGCGCATAGCCCTTGGGATGGATCCGGAACTTGATGGGGAAGGGAACTGACATATATTTGTCTCTCGGTACGAATGTCGGAGACCGTCGGGCGAATATCTTTTCGGCGCTCAGCGCTCTTGATAAAGGGCTCGGCTGTCATTATTCAGCCCTTTCCAGTATCATCGAGTCAAAATCATGGGGCTTCAGCGGGGCTGATTTTCTTAATTGCGTGGTACATTATAGGAGTTCGATATCTCCTGTTGAACTCTTGAACTTGTGCAAGTCGATAGAGTATGACATGGGCCGCCGGGAGAAGGTTGAGTACGCCGCAGACGGCTCCAGAATATACCATGACAGGATCATCGACATCGACATCCTGCTCTACGGAGACGAGAGGATCGATACGCCAGAACTCACCGTGCCGCATCCGAAGATGCGCGAGAGGGAATTCGTCATGCTGCCGCTAAGAGAGATATTTGACCAAGATAGAGGAAATGATTAAATTTGCGGGTTGTCGCTGAATATTAAAAACAAAATAAATATGACACAAGAAGAATTATTCAAGGTGCTTGTCGCCCACTGCAAGGAATACGGCTTCATCTTCCCGTCCAGTGACATCTATGACGGTCTGGCCGCAGTCTACGATTATGGCCAGATGGGTGTGGAACTCAAGAACAACATCAAGCAGTACTGGTGGAACGCGATGACACGTCTCAACGAGAACATAGTCGGTATCGATGCCTGCATCTTCATGCACCCGAAGACCTGGGTCGCATCAGGTCACGTGGCTGCGTTCAACGATCCTCTCATCGACAACAAAGACTCAAAAAAGCGCTACCGTGCCGATGTCCTTATCGAGGACTATCTTCTCAAGATAGAAGAGAAGATCAACAAAGAGGTAGAGAAGGGCCGCAAGAAATTCGGTGAGTCCTTCGATGAGGCCAAGTTCCGCGAGACCAATCCTAACGTGCTGCGCGAGAAGGCCCAGTACGAGGCTGTACACAATCGCTATGTGGCGGCCGAGCAGGCCAACGACCTAGCCGAATACAAGCAGATCATCCTTGATTGCGGTATAGTGTGCCCGATCAGCGGCACCAAGAACTGGACCGATGTCCGTCAGTTCAACCTGATGTTCTCCACCCAGTTCGGTTCCGTGGGAGATGAAAGCAGCAAGATATACCTCCGTCCGGAGACAGCTCAGGGCATATTCGTGGACTATATCAATGTCCAGAAGACCGGCCGCATGAAGATACCTTTCGGTATCGCCCAGATTGGCAAGGCCTTCCGCAATGAGGTAGTGGCCCGCCAGTTCATCTTCCGCATGAGGGAGTTCGAACAGATGGAGATGGAGTTCTTCGTCCGTCCGGGAACCGAGATGGAGTGGTTTAAGAAATGGAAAGAGAACCGCATGAAGTGGCATGTCAACCTCGGCATGGGTGCCGAGAACTACCGTTTCCACGACCACGAGAAACTGGCTCACTATGCCAATGCCGCCACGGACATCGAGTTCAATTTCCCGTTCGGCTTCAAGGAGCTTGAAGGTATCCACAGCCGCACGGACTTCGACCTCGGCAACCACCAGAAGCTGTCCGGCAAGAAACTCCAGTATTTCGACCCGGAGACCAACGAGAGCTATGTCCCTTACTGCGTGGAGACGTCAATAGGCGTGGACCGCATGTTCCTTGCTGTGCTGAGCCATTCTTACAAGGTAGAGACACTTGAAAACGGGGAAACCCGCACCGTGCTCAGCCTTCCGGCTCCACTTGCACCGGTCAAGGCCGCAGTGCTTCCTCTTGTCAAGAAAGACGGTCTGCCGGAGTTCGCCCAGAAAGTGATGGACGAGCTCAAGTATGACTTCTACTGCCAGTACGACGAGAAAGACAGCATCGGCAAGCGCTACCGCCGTCAGGATGCCATCGGAACTCCGTATTGCATCACCATCGACCACGAGTCTCTCAATGACAACTGTGTCACTGTCCGCGACCGCGACACTATGCAGCAGGAGAGAGTCCCGGTGAGCGAACTCAGATCCATGATAGACAAGAAAGTCAATCTCAACAATCTTCTCAGGAACCTGTAATGGCGGCTACATTCTCCGAACTCGGCAGAGTGGAGGCTATACGGCAGCTCTTCGAAGGCAGCGGATACACTCCTTTCGGAGAGCCGCTGTGTTTCAAGTGCGGCAGCGGCTCCTGCGTGTCCGCATCGCGTCTCCTTCTTGAAGGGACAGACTTCAATCTTGAATATTTCCCCCTCAAACATCTTGGTTATAAGAGTGTTGTCAGTGTCACTGGCGAACTTTACGCCGCTCTTGCACATCCTAAGACTCTAAGTGTCACGTTGGGAGTCTCTGCAAAGCTTGATTTTGAACAGATCAAAGAACTCTGGAGCGGGGTTGTCTTCGCTGCCAAAGAGCAGGGCTACAAGTCTTTGGGGCTTGAACTTGAGCCGTCACGCAACGGACTGGCCATCAGTATCTGTGCAGGCGGTGAAGGCAAGGAAATCAGCCGGCCAGCTGCAGCGAGCAAGGATCTCGTCTGCGTATCGGGCAGCCTCGGTGCCGCATATCTAGGGCAGCAAGTCCTTGAACATAAGAGGGATGAACTTGAGAAATACAAGATGCTTGTGGGATCATATATCAAGCCTGAACTGTCCCCGGATGTGGTTCCGCTTGTGGAGTCCACAGGCATAACGCCTTCATTTTCTTACTTTGTCTCAAGGGGCTTGTCTGATGCCGTCCTGCGGCTCAACCGTGATTCGGGGTTCGGGGTCAAGGTTTATGCTGACAAGATCCCGTTTGAGGGCAACAGCTTCGCTCTCGGCAAGGAACTTGATATTGATCCTGTTTCTGCAGCTATGAACGGAGGGGATGATTTCCGCCTTATGTTTGTTGTCCCGATAGGGGAGTATGAAGCTTTCCGCAGAGAGTTCGGCAGCTTCGACATCATCGGGCATCTTGCCCGTCCTGAAGTTGGAGCCGTGCTCGTGACTCCTGACGGGCTTGAACATCCTGTCTCAGCACAGGGCTGGTAGTGTAAGTAATTAAATATAAGTTGGTAACCAAGATGAAAAAGACAATCATCATCGTGGCCATGTCTTTTGTGGCCATGACCCTCGGGGCACAGAACAGCTCCGATATCCTCAATGCCATCAAGAATGTGGCTTCAAGTGTTATTTCTGTCCCGGCTGACCTGTCCGGCACCTGGACTTATCAAGGAGTCGGCGCTGCCGTCAAAAGCGACAATGTGCTGACCGCAGCTGCCGGCAACGCAGCAATCAGTACTGTTGAAAGCAAGATGGACAAGGCTCTTTCACGTATAGGCCTCAAGAAGGGCTCGGCCACCCTCACTTTCTCGCAGGACGGTTCTTTTGCCCTCAAGTTCGGCAAAGTCAATCTTCCGGGCACGTGGACACAAGAAGGGACGGCGGTTACGATAAAGTTCGGCAAAGTGTTCTCTTATCTCCAGCTCGACGGTACCGTGACTGCCACCACTGATGGCTGCAAGGTTCTTTTCAATGGTGAGAAGTTCCTCGAGTTCACGAAGAAACTTGCGGAATACGCCTCCAAAATATCTTCCAACTCCACCATAAAGAGCATCAACAGTCTCTTGTCCACTGCCAAGAGCGTGGACGTGGGCTTCAAGCTCAGCCGGTGAGTTCGATATTCCCTATGATGGAGTATGTTTACATGAACATATTCCATCAATTTTTTTGATAGCCTTTGTTTTTCTGGAATTAATCGATACTTTTGCCTAAAACAGCCACCTTTATGAAGACTATAACCAGAATTATTTTTACCGTTTCGGCACTTGCGCTGCCGCAGGTCATGCATGGCCAGATGAGCGCCGGAAATGAACCACAACGTCCGTCGGCCGAC
>CAKUYG010000003.1 GCA_934702165.1 uncultured Bacteroidales bacterium
GGACTTCCTGAAGGCCAACAGCCAGGAACTCAAGAAGGAGTTCTACATCCCGTACGCAGTGGATGTCATGGTGAAAAATGGAGAAGCCGGATGCGAAGTGCTCTCCACCCCATCTCACTGGTTCGGAGTAACTTACAAGGAGGACAGGCCAGCCGTGGTAGCAAAGTTCGCTCAGCTGGCTTCTGATGGGGTATACCCCTCCCCTCTCTACAAATAGGCTGCAATGGGCAAAAAAATCCGCAACTATAAGTTCTTCGACAACTTCTCCTGGTTTGTTCCCGGAGTGAAAGAGATGCTCATCCTGCTTCTGATGCTCCTGTTGGGAGGAGTGCTGGGCAATGTCATCACCCTTCTTTTTACCGCCTGTCTTGGCGCAGCCAAGGGGACAGAATATGCGATGGTGGTGTCTTATCCGGTGATGTTCATCCCCGCGATGATGTATGCCGGAGCAAAGAGCCGGGCACGCAGTTTCACAGGCGGAGGGCTGAAGCTCGACAGCGACAATTTCAGTCCTGTCGGCGGTGTCTTGTGCGCAGTGTTGGCCGCTGTGGGAACGGTCACCATGGCATTCTGCACCGATGCACTAGGACAGGTCTTGCCTCCGATGCCGGAGTGGCTTGAGCAGACGCTGGAGAGCATGACCCAGGGCAACCTGCTGCTCAATTTCTTGTGCGTGAGCATATTCGCTCCGTTTTTCGAGGAGTGGCTTTGCCGCGGCATGGTGCTTCGGGGGCTTCTCGGCAACAGGGTCAAGCCCGTTTGGGCCATCGTGATCTCGGCCCTGTTCTTCGCCCTGATCCACCTCAACCCTTGGCAGGCGCTGCCGGCATTCCTGCTGGGCTGCATCTTCGGCTATGTTTATTATAAGACAGGGTCTCTCAAACTGACGATGCTGATGCATTTCACCAATAATACCGTGTCTCTTATAATGAGCAATATAGATTCTTTCAAAGAGGCGGAGAGCTGGATGGATGTGTTCCCTGGGGCAGTGTATTGGACGGTGTTTGCAGCCTGCCTGATCGCCACTGCACTTGTGGTGCTGAAGTTCAGCAAGGTAGATGGAACTCCGGAAGGCAACTGCGACAGCGTACCTTCTCTGTTTGCGGAGTAGATTTCTCTGCTTTGAGGTTTATTCGAGCCCGGCGGTCTGCCGGGCTTTTTTCACGTCATGCACACGTAGGATGTCCGCCCCATGGTCAAGTGCCACGCGATGAGCCTTCTCGGTGTCACCTGCGGTGAAGCGCTTGTCGGCCGCACCGATAAGTATCTGTTTACCAAGGACTTTAAAATCTTCCAGGTGTTCAAGTATCTCCCAGTTCTGCTCTGGATTCTTAGCGAAACCCAGACCCGGGTCGAGAATCCAGTCCTTGATGCCGGCCGTCGCTGCGGTGATGGCAAAGCCACCGAAATATTCAAGCAGTTCGGGCATCACCCCTTCCGGGTAGTCGCACTGCCCGTCCATCGTGCGGGGATTGCCCCTCTTGTGCATCGCGATATAAGGCAGGCCGAGCTTGCCTACAGTGCCCAGCATCCGGGTGTCGTCCTCGCCGGCGGAGATGTCGTTGACCATGAATCTTCCGAAGGTGTCGAAAGCCCTGCGGACTATCTCGGCGCTTGTGGTGTCGATTGAGACCGGCACCTGGCTGTCAAGCTCGCGAAGCACCGGTTCAAGCCTGCGCCACTCTTCCTCCACGCTCACGTCCGCCGCACCCGGGCGGGTGGACACGGCCCCTATATCAATGATGTCGGCCCCGTCATGAAGCATCTGCTCTATTCTCGGCAACGCCTCCTGAGCCGTGACGCGGCTGGAAGCCCAAAATGAATCCGGTGTCAGATTCACAATCCCCATTATCTTTACCATAATGCAAAAGTAGTAAAAATTCCATACCTTTGCGTCTATGCTGATAGTATTGGAAGGCCTTGACGGAGCCGGTAAATCCACACAGGTGAGGATGCTCAGAGAGTATCTGCAAAGTGTCTGCCCTGAAGTCGAATACATACATTTTCCACGATATGACGCTCCCGTATATGGGGAGCTGATAAGCAAGTTCCTGAGAGGGGATTTCGGCTCGATCAGCTCTGTGCATCCGCAGCTGGTGGCCCTGCTGTTCGCCGAGGACAGACACGGGGCAGCACCCTTCATCAGGGAGACTCTGGAGGATGGCGGCACGGTGCTTCTGGACAGGTATGTGTACTCCAATATAGCGTACCAGTGCGCGAAACTAGCTTCTGATACCGAGGCAGAGGAGCTTAGGAAATGGATACTTGAGACGGAATACGGGCAGTTCGGCCTGCCGGTGCCGGATCTGAACCTGTTCCTCGACGTACCGATCAGTTTCGTGGAGAAAAGCCTTGCCTCCCACAGGGACGGGGACGACCGCAGCTACCTGCACGGAGGCAGCGACATACACGAGGCGGACATCGCTTTCCAGCGCAGGGTAAGAGACTTCTACCGCAGGCAGGCTTCCCTCGACCCGAGTTTCATCACCGTCGGATGCTCGGATACTGACGGCGGCATGTTGGCGGCGGATAGAATTTTCGGCAAGATAAAAGACATCTATGAGAATCATAAGAAGGATTAGCGCCATCATCATAGGTTTCGTCTTCTTCGTGGCGGGCCTGCTCAAACTGATGGACCCGGTCGGTGCCGGACTCGTCGTGGAGGAATATTTCAAATTCCTGCATCTGGGATTCCTGAGGCCGCTCTCATATTTCACCGGGGCGGCAGGGGCTCTGGCGGAGACGCTGCTCGGTGCGGCGCTGCTCTGCGGAGTTTGGCGCAGGATTACCGGCATAGTCACGCTCGCCGCTCTTGCGCTCTTCACCACCATCACACTGGTGCTGCTGATTTTCAACCCGTCAATGGACTGCGGATGCTTCGGCGAGGCGGTGCACATGACTCACCTTCAGAGTTTTCTGAAAAACATCGCTCTACTGGCTCTCTGGGCTGTGGCTTTCCTGCCCCCGGGCAGTCAGGAGCCGACACGCAAGGTCAAATATGTGAGTTTCGGGATCACGGGGGTGTCGGTCTGCATGTTTTTCCTGTATTCGGCCCTGTCCCTGCCGCTTGTGGATTTCACCAATTACAAGAGCGGCGCCGAGCTCATCGGCGAGGGGCTGTCTTTCAGCGACGCCGGCGGGGAGTATGCCGATTCCCTCGCGCTTGACGACAAGGTACTGATATCTTCTGTCTATGCCCCGGCCAAAGTGTCGCCAAAAGAGTGGGACAAGATCTCCTCCGTCATGCACGAGGCTTCAGCCTGCGGGTATACTGCCATCCTGCTGGCTGCATCCTACCCTGAAGAGATTTCAGAGACTGCAGGGCCGGAACTCCTGCCGTACACCTATTTCGCGGACAGGAAGACCCTTCTGACCCTCAACCGCTCCAACGGCGGGCTCACCTATGCCGCAGACGGACAGATCATCAGGAAATGGTCACTCAACCGCCCGCCGCACAAGAACGAGCTGGAAGCCATGCTGCAGGCCGACCCGACGGAGACGATGATCACGCAGATGAGCGCGGACAAACTCAAGCTCCAGGGCTTCCTGCTCTATGTCTTCGCGGTGATGATGCTGCTGTAAAAGAAAAGTGCACAAAAAATTGTGCACTTTTTAAGGGATACCGCACAGAAAATTGTGCATTAAAGAGGCAGCAGGAACTCCCTCATGCCCTTGACATCGTCTTTCGGGAAGCTCTTCTGCTCTCCGGAAGAGAGGTTCTTGATGTTCACCGTGCCGGCTTCAACCTCGGAACCTCCGTTTATTGAAAGAAACGGGATGAACTTGCGGTCTGCGTATTCGAACTGCTTCTTGAGTTTGGTCTGGTCAGGATAGATTTCGACGGCGACGCCCTCCGAACGAAGAGCTGATGCCACAGGGAGAATGTACCTCAACTCTTCCGTGCCCATGTTGGCGAAAAGCACGGTGGTGCTGCTGCGCAGATCCTTCGGGAATTTGTCCAGCCCCATGAGCACATCATATATGCGATCCGCACCGAAACTGATTCCCACACCGGACATGTCAGGCAGGCCGAAAATACCCGTAAGATTGTCATAACGCCCGCCCCCGCAGATACTTCCGATCTGCCAGTCGAGAGCCTTGACCTCAAATATGGCTCCAGTATAATAGTTGAGCCCGCGGGCGAGAGAAAGGTCCAATTCGACAGGGATTCCGATCCCGGCCGCATCGACATATCCAAACAATTCTTCAAGTTCATCCAATCCCTTCAATCCGGTCTGAGAGGAGCCCATCATTGAGCGCATGACCGCTATCTTTTCGGAAGTGCTGCCGCTAAGTGTGAGAACAGGCTCAAGCATCTGCACAGCCTCGGGCGAGAGCCCCTTTGAGAGCATCTCCTCCTTGACGGCATCGAGGCCTATCTTGTCAAGCTTGTCTATGGCCACTGTTATGTCCACCACCTTGTCCGGGAATCCGCAGATTTCAGCCAGACCCGTAAGAACCTTGCGGTTGTTGATCTTCAGAAGCACACGGACACCGAGCTTCTCAAACACCTTGTCAACTATCTGCACAAGTTCCAGTTCGCAAAGCTGGCTCTTGCTTCCGATGGCATCCACATCGCACTGGTAGAATTCGCGGTAGCGCCCTTTCTGCGGACGGTCGGCACGCCATACAGGCTGTATCTGAAATCGCTTGAACGGGAATGACAGCTCATCACGGTGCTGCACCACATAACGGGCGAACGGCACCGTCAGGTCATAACGGAGTCCCTTCTCGCATACCTGAGGTGTGAGCGGCTTGTCAAAGTCCACACCGGAGAAAGCGTCTCCGGAGTTGAGTATCCGGAAAAGGAGCTTGTCCCCCTCTTCCCCGTATTTGCCGAGCAGGGTGGAGAGATTCTCCATAGCCGGAGTCTCTATCTGCGAATAACCGTATGTGCGGAACACTGAACGGATGGTGTCGAAAATATAGTTCCGCGCAGCCATCTCGCGCTGCCCGAAATCCCTGGTACCCTTTGGGATTGAAGGTTTCTGTGCCATAGACATTTGTTTTATCTTGCGAATTTACTACTTTTGACAAAATTTACACTTATTTATACGATGAAAGATTTTGTAAAGATGACGCTGGCCGTGATCTGCGGTCTGGTCATTATGGGCGTAATCGTGTTCATTCTCGGATTCGGGATGCTCGGCGCCCTTTTGGCGGCAGGCAGTTCCACTCCAGCCATTCCCAAATCAGGAGTTCTCGTGATGGACATGTCCAAGTTCGTTATCAGCGAACAGAGTCAGGAGTCCAGCCCTCTCTCCTCCATCAGCGGAAGCGGAGACGTGCAGACCATCGGAATATGGGATGCGGTGCAGGCCATCAACTCCGCAGCGACCGACCCTGCAGTGCAATACATATATCTCAAAACAGACGGCTCGGCGAGCGGTATCGCATCCATTGAGGAGATCCGCAAGTCCCTTGCGAAATTCAGGCAGACCAGCGGCAAGCCGGTAGTGTCTTACATTGAAGCCCCGACCACGGGAGGCTATTACCTCGCCTCAGTGGCCGACAAGGTCTATATGACTTCACACATAGGAGGGACTGTCCCACTTACGGGAGTTTCCAGTCAGATGGTTTTCCTCGGCGACCTTCTGGGCAGACTCGGGGTCAACGTGCAGCTCATCAGGCATGGGAAATACAAGTCAGCAGGAGAAATGTACACCAAATCCAAGTCAAGCCAGGAAAACAGGGAGCAGAACCAGAGGATGGTGGACTCCATGTGGGAAAGCATCTCAGAGAGCATAGCTGAAAGCCGGGAACTCTCCGTCGAAGCCCTCGATGACGCCATCAACAACTTGAAGCTCAACCTTCCTCAGGATTTTGTGGAATGCGGCCTTGTGGATGAGCTTCTGACAAAAAATGAACTTGAAGACAAGCTGGCCGTATTGGCGGTAAAGGACAGTTTCGATGAAGTCAGCCTTATCCCTTTTGCTGACTACGTAGCCAACATAGTGCCGCCGTTCAACCCCAAACAGCAGATCGCCATCATCTATGCCGATGGAGAAATCATCGACGGAAATCAGAAGACAGCCGTTGCCGGAGACAGGTTCGCATCAATCATAGCCGGCGTCAGGGCCGACTCCACCGTCAAGGCCGTAGTGCTCAGAGTCAACTCCCCGGGAGGAAGCGTGCTCGCATCGGAGAAAATCAAGAGCGAACTCGACCTCCTGCAGAAAGACAAGCCTGTCGTGGCTTCATACGGAGAATATGCTGCATCAGGCGGATACTGGATATCAAACGGCAGCAATGTCATTTTCACTGATGCCACCACCCTCACCGGCTCCATAGGAGTATTCGGCATGATTCCGGACTTCTCCAAAACGGCCAAGGATGTCCTCCATATAGGGGTGGAGAGCGTAAACTCACACAAGCATGGTGACATGTTCGGCCTGATGAGGCCTTTTGACCAGAGTGAGTTCAACTACATGACAAGGTCAATCGAAAATATCTACGACCGCTTCGTCGGTATCGTCTCCGACAATCGCTCCCTTACCAGAGAAAGGGTTGATGAAATCGCACAGGGACGCGTCTGGACCGGTGCCGATGCCTTGCCTATAGAGCTTGTGGATGAGATAGGGACACTCGAGGATGCCGTAAATTACGCGGCATCGATAGCTGGAGACCCGGATCTTGGCAACTGGTCCGTATGCGGATACCCAAGTCCGCAGACCATGATGGAGAAAGTGCTTGAGATGTTCTATGGTTCTTCAGAAGAAAGTGTGCTTCTGGGCAGTCTGAAGGACTTCACCGAGGCCAAGGTGCTTGCGCGGATGGATACACAATTCGAAGTCCGCTAAAGAACCAGCTTAAGAAAAATTTGCTTTTTTAAAAATAACTCCCTACCTTTGCATCCACAAACATCGCGGGGTAGAGCAGTTGGTAGCTCGTCGGGCTCATAACCCGGAGGCCAGAGGTTCGAGTCCTCTCCCCGCTACCAGTAAGATGGTCGGCTGATTTTCAGCCGACCTTTTTTGTAGTCCGGGAATTTGCCAGCCGTGGGGTCTTGTGGCATAAGTGTCAAACTCGGTCACGGATAGCTACCTCCAACAACATTCCGACAGCGGTATGCGTGACCGACATACCCTGAGAGGCCTCGTCGGTTATGCTCACCTGCCATAGAGGCCGGGCAAGTCATGATGTTATGGCCGAACTTGACGGAAATTGCCCCCGGAACTTCCCCCCTCCCGAATGCATGACCGGCCAAGGCTTCGCGTGGCGCAATGCCGTGCGCACGGGACAAGAAAGGGCCGGCCAAACGGCCAGCCCCTTAATTGTCTGGAAGCCAGATTGAAAAATCAAGCGGCTTCCCTTATGTCTGCGAAGAGACTAGAATACCTCTTCGTTGCTCTCCTTGTAGTCGTCAGCCTGCGGGGCTTCAGAGCGAGGGCCTTCGCTGCGGCGAGGACGGTCATCGCGACGGTCACGGCGGTCGTCCCTGCGACGGTCATCCCTGCGGTCGTCACGACGGTCGCGGCGGTCTCCCCCACGGCGGTCATCCCTTCCGCCCCTGCGGTCGTCCCTTCCGCGGTCACCTCCGCGAGGGCGGCGCTCAGGCTCCACATAACCCTCCGGCTTCTCGGTCAGGGCACGCATGGAGAGGCGCATCTTGCCGCTCTTAGGGTCAACCTCAAGGAGCTTGACATCCACCTCATCTCCGACGTGGAGCACATCCTCGACGTTTTCGGTCTTGTTCCAAGCGATCTCGGACACGTGCAGAAGTCCCTCCTTGCCCGGAAGAATCTCCACGAATGCACCGAACTCAAGAATGGAAACCACCTTGCCATGGTATACCTTGCCGACCTCAGGGACAGCGCAGATGCCCTTGATCCATTCGAGAGCCTTCTGCATGTTCTCCTTGTTGTCGGAAGCGACATCCACGACTCCCTCGGTGAGGTTGGTGCCCGGTATAGGCTGCTCGTCGATGGTGATGGTGGTGCCGGTCTCCTTCTGGATCTTCTGGATAGTCTCCCCACCCTTACCGATCACGGCGCCGATGAACTCGGCGGCGATGCGGATCTGCTCGATACGAGGCACGAACGGCTTGTAGTCCTCACGAGGCGCGCTGATGGTTTTGAGCATCTCATCCATAATATGCATACGTCCCTGACGGGCCTGCTCAAGGGCTTTGGCAAGGACATCATAAGAGAGTCCGTTGACCTTGATGTCCATCTGGGTGGCGGTGATGCCGTCCGCTGTACCTGTCACCTTGAAGTCCATGTCTCCGAGGTGATCCTCATCTCCGAGGATATCGGTGAGGATGGCATAGCGGTCGTTAGGATGGATCTCGTCAGTGATGAGGCCCATGGCCACACCGGCCACCGGCTTGCGGATCTTCACACCGGCGTCCATCAGCGCGAGGCAGCCGCCGCACACTGAAGCCATGGAAGACGAGCCGTTGGACTCGAGGATATCTGAAACCACACGCACTGCGTAAGGGTTCTCCGGAGCGAGAGGAACTACAGGCTTGAGGGCCCTCATGGCAAGGTTGCCATGGCCGATCTCACGGCGCCCCACACCCCTCTGAGGCTTGGCCTCGCCGGTAGCGAACGGAGGGAAGTTGTAGTGGAGGACGAACTGCTGGTCATCCTGGATAAGCACCTCATCGGTCTCCTTCATGTCCATCTTGGTGCCGAGGGTGACAGTCGCGAGGGACTGCGTCTCACCGCGGGTGAAGATGGCGGAACCGTGGGCGCAAGGGAGATAATCCACCTCACACCATATAGGGCGGACCTCATTGCATACACGCCCGTCCAGACGGACACCCTCGTCGAGGATCATGTTGCGCATGGCCTCCTTCTCCTCGGCGTGATAGTATCTCTCCACAAGCGGGGTCTTCTCCTCAAGCTGTTCCTCCGGAATGGTGGCAAGGAATTCTTCCTTGATGGCCTTGAACCCGGCCTCGCGCTCTTTCTTCGGCTTCGCTGCCTTGGCAAGGGCATAGCACTTGTCGTAGCAGAAGTCATGCACCGCCTTCTTGAGCACCTCATCCTCTACGTCATGAGGATAGTCGCGCTTGTTGACATCGGTTCCGAGCTCCTTCATGAGCTCCTTCTGGACGCGGCAGTGTTTCTTGATCTCCTCATGGGCGAACTTGATGGCCTCGAGCATATCGTGCTCGCTGACCTCGTTCATCTCGCCCTCGACCATCATGATGTTCTCCTCGGTGGCGGCGACCATAAGTTCAAGGTCGGAGTCCTTCATCTGGGAGAAGGTCGGGTTGATCACGAACTCACCGTTGATACGGCTGACACGGACCTCCGAAATCGGACCTCCGAACGGAAGGTCGGAAGTGGCCAGAGCGCATGATGCCGCAAGTCCGGCGAGCGCATCAGGCTGGATGTCCTTCTCGGCTGAGATGAGGGTCACATTGACGAATACCTCGAGGTGGAAGTCATCCGGCCAGAGAGGACGGATAGGACGGTCGATCAGGCGTGAGATGAGAATCTCATAATCGCTTGACTTTCCCTCCCTCTTCATGAATCCGCCAGGGAAACGCCCTGCGGAATAATACTTTTCCTTATAATCGACCGTAAGCGGCATGAAGTCGGTTCCTTCCTTGACTTCCTCCGCGCAGGTCACGGTGGCGAGAAGCATAGTGCCACCCATCTTGACTACGGCTGATCCTGCTGCCTGCTTCGCGAGCTTGCCGGTCTCGATCTCTATGACGCGACCGTCTGAAAGCTCAATCTTTTTGTTGATGATATTCATTACTGTTTTTCTTAACGTCCTTTCCAAAAAAGGGATGGCCCCTTCAGGAACCATCCCCGGATCTTCCCTATCTTGACTATCGGCGGAGACCGAGCTCCTTGACGATATTCCTGTATCTCTCGATGTCAACTTTCTGGAGGTAATCCAGAATCTGACGTCTCTTACCTACAAGGCGGAGAAGTGAACGGCGTGTGACCACATCCTTTTTGTTCTTCTTCACGTGCTCGGTAAGGTGAGCGATACGGTAGGAAAATAAAGCAACTTGACTCTCTGGAGAGCCGGTGTCCTTATTAGACTTCCCGTACTTCGCGAAAATCTCTTGCTTCTTCTCAGGCATCAAATATTCAGCCATCTTAGCAAAAAATTAAAAGTTAATATTTCAAATCCTCTGCCTACAAAAGACAAAGCCTGCAAATGTAGGCAAAAATTTGATACAATCCAAATTACCGCACTATTCCTCTATCTTCTCAATAAGAGGAAGTCCCCGGCTGGAGAGCAGGTCGTTGTAGCGGCGGAGCACCTCATCCACGCAATCCTCCCAGGAGCGCACGATGGTCTTGGAAGCCTGAAGTCCGACACGGCGGATTTTCTCCCGATCGGAGGACAAGGAGCGCAGCAGAGCGGCCATCTCGTCCGGGTCATTGTCCACAAGGAAGCCGTTGACCCCGTCGGTAAGGATGGCCGAAGCGGTGGACCCTTTGGCCATGACAGCCGGAGTATGGAGGGCGGCAGCCTCACGGACCACCAGCGGGGCATTGTCGTACAGCGACGGGAAAAGGAAAAGATCCGCCGCAGCATAGTACTTCTTGAGCAGATCGCGGTCGTGGATGCATCCCACGAATGTGACTTTGCTGCCAAGTCCGAGCTCATCAGACATGCGCTTCATAGCATCCGCCGCATACCCCGTACCGATAAAATACATTCTGTACGGCAGATCTTTCAGCCTGGACAGGGATTCGAGTATCAGTTTGGGGTTTTTCTCCCAGATGTGCTGTCCCACGAACAGGAGCACGAACTCGTCCTTTCCGATGCCTAGCTGGCGACGGGCGTCGGCGAAGTAGCTGTCCTGGTAGTCGGCCACAAGATCGGAGCCGTTGTCCATCACTTCCACCTCACCTTTATAGCCGTATTCGCGTATGACATCGATCACGGAAGCCTGCGGCACCCATACAAGGTCAGCCTTTTCATAAAAGTCGATTATGTACTTGATGACCACGTCCACGGCAGCCTTGGGCAGCACGCGCGCGAAGTCATCCCTGTACTTTGAATGGAACGTGGCCACAAGCGGAATTTTTTCAAGACGGGAAATATGCATCGCGGCAGCCCCGGAAGTGAACGGGCAATGCGCATGCACTATCTTGAACCGCAGCGTAGCCACCTTGGCGAGGAAACTCGGGTCGATGGTGGCAAGACCTGTCACATACGGATGCCTCCTCGGCACCGGCACGGAAAAATAATCCAGAACCTTGTAGTCCAGAGACTCATAGTCAGCCCCCGGCACGTTGGGAGTGATCACATAAGTGCCGCCGACCTTCTTCTGCATCCACTTGGCATAGTTTTCCATACATACGGAAACACCGTCCATCACAGGCGGAAAACAGTCACAGAAAAGCCCGACATTCACTTTTTCGGGAGAGAAGATTGATGCCATTTTATCCTATTTTCAGTCCTAAGAATTCAAGTTTTCCCATAAACAGCAGCGCCGCCACTACAGCCAGCACAAGCAGGGCTAGAGCAAGCCACCATTTCCAGGCCGAAGACTTCTGCCTATATGGATCAGTCAGTTTAAGCTTCGGGTATTTCGCCAGACTGGTCAGTTTGGCGCCGAAGAGGATGTTGACCAGGACGTTGGAGTTGATGGCCCAGCCGTTGGCATTGAGCACAGGGCCGAGATTGCGGCGTCGCAGCTTGCTCCACGCCAGGAAGCAGGACGGGCCGGAGATCACGAGCATTATCACGACAATCGCCACGAGGGTCTGCCACGGCGAAGTACTCTGTATGCCGGTCACGATCTTGGTCAAAGCCGATCCTATGTAGCCCATCGCCATGCCTAAGGCGGCGAAGATGCCGGCGAACTTGGCTATGTCGAATGCCTGCTTCTTCCCGTTGTCAGCCCCGTCCGCCGCCGGGGCGGGGGCAGTCGCGGCTGCGGCCTTGGCCTGAAGGTCTGCGGTGATCTTGGCATCCTTGTCGGCGGCCGACTTGTTGATAAGCCCGACACAGAAATCCCAGAATTTGCGGTAAGGAGCCCAGAAAGCCTGGCTGATGCTTACAGGGTTGTCCACTATCTTTGTGATGACAGCGTCCCAGTCATTGCCTGCGCAGTCATAGAATATCCCGTTCTTACCAGGGCGCAGGGCGGCAATGTCCCCCGCCGTCATCACGGCCACGATGTCCATGGTCTTGCCGAGTTTGCGAGAACTGCATGCGCAGTAGATCAGGAACATCCCGCTGAGTTTTGCCATATCGGCATGCTTTGACATGTCAGACACCCTGATGCAGAGATCACAGCAGCGCTGGTCCACATACAGCCGGCCCGCCTCGAAATCAGCGCGCACGCCAGGTATCCTGGCATAGAAGTCAGTGAATATCACATAGTTCTTGAGCAGCCGGTAGAAATCACGATAGAGGAGCATGAGTTTCTTCACCTCATCTATAGAGTCCGACTCGTCCTTGAGAGCCAGATCCTTGGAGACGAGTTCAAGAAGCGCGGCCTTCTGTCCGGCCGAAAGAATCTCCCGCACGCGGGAGGCCCCGAGGCTCTCCACGAGCGCCCCCTTCTTGGATGCAAGCCATGAGGAATACGGAGAGAAAGCGGCCAGCACAGCGTCCCACTCATCTTCAGTCAGGCTGTCCTTCCCGTCTTTCCATACAAGTTTGCGGAAAGCATCGAACCGGGCCTGCCAGGCCGGGTTGAGCCTGTCAAAACGCAATACCCCGGACTCATCCGGAACCGAGAGCGGGCATTCACCTATCTTCGAAATGTCATCGACTTTGACG
This sequence comes from uncultured Bacteroidales bacterium, assembly GCA_934702165.1. Classification (GTDB taxonomy): domain Bacteria; phylum Bacteroidota; class Bacteroidia; order Bacteroidales; family UBA932; genus Cryptobacteroides. The sequence goes on from CAKUYG010000003.1 coordinate 12,712, forward strand.
GCGACCTCATCGAAAGCGGCCTTGTCATAGCGCAGCAGGCGGCAACGCTCAAAGAAATCGGCCACCTTGCCCCTGATGGCCGAGACGGCCTCGAAAGCAACAGGGGTGTCGCCTCCGTAAGGCAGCACGGCCTTGCCGGAGTCCGCAGCATCCAGCCAGGCGGCATAGTCGGTGCAGGCGGCATAAAAGGCCTCTATCTTCTCCGAGTTCAAGCCAGGTGCGCCGCTGCGGTCGGTTTCAGCTCCGGACACGGCGATGCAGTCCTTGATCACCGCCTTGAGAGAAGGATCATCGGTGCTGCCCTCCGTGATGAGGCCGTCCCCGTTGAACCGTGTTCCCGAAAATATGGCCACGCTGTCGGATGCTTCTTCGACCGTTATCCTGTTGCCCTCCCTGCCAAGATCGGCAAGGATGCGGGCGGCCGAGTCGTGCAGGCGTCGCCCCGTCTCCGAGGCTGTATCGATATTTTCAATGTCAAGCACGCTCTCCCCTTTCAGGATGAGATCCTTGTCCTTGATGACCGAGGTCAGCCACTGCGCTGCGGCCACCACCTCAGCCACCTTGATCTTCCCGTCCTTGTCAGTGTCGATGTAATCCAGTGTGCGCCTGTCGAATTCCAGAGAATCCACCGGGCAGCTCAACACCGTCCAGAGTTTCTGGTCGAGTTCACCCAGATGGGCTATATCCTCACCAGAAGCGATATTGACGCGAATAGCTCCCCCCAGGGAGCAATACTTCCATTCGTACTTCTTTTCCATACATATATTGTATTCCACCGCGAAAATACGGAAAATTCGGCAATATCGGGCAATTCTCCCCGCAGAGATGGCCACCGGCACGTGCAGGTCGGGTTAATAAAAATTTTACTTTCAAACTGTAAGCGCCATGTCGGATTTTTCTTACAGTTTTGCAGCAAAACGAAAAAACATGCGCAAAACCATTAGCAAACGCCTCAAAATCCCCATAATTGGGGATAAAGGCCTATTTGATTTGTGGTCAAGAAAACATACATTTGCACACAGAGTTATTACCGCTATATGAAGGTTCGTTCAGTTATCCTAGCGACAATTGTCGCTTTGGCTTACGGTTTGTTACCTGCCGGAGCCGCAACCCCCAAAAAAGGCGTCACCGTCAAAGGTGAAGTCATCTCAGAGGCCGACGGAAAACCCGTCGACTTCGCTTCAGTGGCGCTGTCACCGTCCGGACTGTACTCCATGACCGACGCAGACGGGCGCTTCACCATCGAAGGTGCAGCCGCCGGCGAGATCACAGTCAGCGTGCAGTATTACGGCATGGAGCAGAAAGACACCACTTTCCGTGCTGCCGCAGGTCAGACAGTGAGCCTCAGGCTAGCCCTCAAAGAGACTTCGTTCAGGCTGGACAACGTGGTCGTCGTGGCCACCGCCAACAAGGCCGGAAGCAGCACCGCATCCAAGATTTCCAGACAGGCGATGGACCACATGCAGACAAGCTCCCTTGCGGACGCGATGTCCTTGCTGCCGGGTGTAAGCATCAGCAATCCGAGCCTTTCTTCTGCACAATCGATCACCATCCGAGGCAGTTCAGCGATGAACAGCCTCGGCACCGCCATCATCGTAGACGGAGCCCCTATGTCCAACAACGCCAACATGCAGACTCTCAGTCCTGTCATCAGCGGCTCGAGCACCGGAACCAACGGTCTGGGATCCCCTGCCGTGGGCGCCGATGTGCGAAGCCTCTCCACCGACAATGTAGAGTCCATAGAAGTCATACGAGGCATCCCTTCAGCCGAATATGGAGACTTGACTTCGGGTGCGGTGCTGGTCAAGTCCAAGGCGGGCAAATCCCCTCTCACAATCAGGTTCAAAACCAACCCGAACATCTACCAGGCCTCTGCCGCAAAGGGCTTCTCCCTCGGAGGCAAGGCCGGAGACCTCAACATCTCAGGGGACTACGCATACAACCAGAATTCGCTCACCATGGGGCACCAGTATTACCAGAGGGCCAGCGCCAAAGCACTCTGGACCGTGATGTTGGGAGAGAAAGCCAGCGAGACCACCTCGTTCACGTTCAACTACGGACGCAACCGCAGCAAACTCAACCAGGACGATCTCAGTTCAAAAAAGCAGTCTTTCGCCAACGAATTCGGCCTGGCTTTCAACACAAACGGACGCGCTTCAATCAACGGCGCATGGCTGCGCAGCATCAACTGGCTCGTCTCCGGAAGCCTGAGCAACAAGCGTTCCCACTACGAAGACACAGCCAACAACGCGATGAACCTCTACTCCAGGTCCATGACAGACGGGGAGATCTACAGCAACATCCCGGGAGGACAGATCTACGATGCTTCCGGCAACCTGATCACGAACGTCTCACCGGACAGTAAAATCACAGGAGTGGTCCTTCCGTACAGCTACCAGTACCATTATGACATATACGGCAAGGAAGTCAACGCCTTCGCCAAACTCAACGCCGACTTCGCCCACAGCTGGGGTCCGGTGAGCGAGAGGGTGCTGCTCGGAGCCGACTTCAAGACGGACGGCAACCTCGGGGACGGTTCCGTGTATGACGAGAACTACCCTCCGTTCAGGAACGTGGGCAACGCCGAATCCGGATACAGGGCAAGGCCATACTACGACATACCTTTCGTCAACCAGCTGGGCCTCTATGCCGAGAACTACTTCACCCTGGCGTTTGCCGGACGGGAGCTCAACCTCACGGCAGGACTGCGATATGACAGGATAAACGGGTTGAATTCACTCGCCCCGCGCATCAACGCCTCCATCGACATCTTCCCGTGGATGACCCTGCGCGGCGGCTACGGGCTCACCTCCAAGGCACCTACCGCCTACTATCTCTACCCGAACAAGTCATATCACGACTACATACTCTACAACGGCATTTATGCCGGCATGCCGGAAAACGAGCAGTTGCTCATAGCCAAGACCGACATCTACGATGCCACAAACGAGAATCTTGAAATCGCAATCAACCGCAAAGCAGAAGTCGGTCTGGACTTCAACATCGCCGGACGCTACCGCGTGAGCCTTACCGCCTACGACGAGCAGATGGACAACGGCTACGGCTACGGCACCGATCTCAGTTCGTTCATCTGGTACCAGGCCACCTCATACACTGTAGACCACAAGGATGAGGGCCAAAGGCCCGTCCTCAAAAAGGACAGGGACTACAACCTCTTCTACACCGTCTACAAGCCGCTCAACGACAGCAAGACACGCAGCCGTGGAGTGGAGTACGAGATCGACCTCGGCAGGTTCGACGCCATCCGTACCTCCTTCTACATCAACGGTGCCTGGACGCACAACACCAGCACTGGCAAGGGCTACACCTTCGGCACCAGATCGAAGGCCGGAGTGGCCGAGAAGAACATCGGAATCTACGAGCCGGAACTCCGCACCAGCAACACCCAGAAGTTCAACACCACCGTCAGGGCCACCCACAACATCCCGCAGATCGGCCTCGCCGTCACGCTGACCGGACAGCTGAACTGGTTCACCAAGCTCTGGACACAGTACGGCAATGACACGATGTTCATAAAGTACATCTCATACAAGGACGGACAGGTACACGACTTCGATCCGGCACTGAAGAACGATCCGGAGTTCTCCTATATGTTCCCTTCCCTCAACGACAACAGGTTCATCGCGGAGAAATATTTCCCGACCGCCATCTTCAACCTCAACGTCAGCAAAGAGATCGGAGACATGTTCACGGCCTCGTTCTACGTCAACAACATGCTCAACTCCAGGCCTCTCTACAAAAAGAAATCGACCGGAGAGTACGTCACCCTCGGGATTCCGCTCTTCTTCGGGTTCGAGTTCAAGGTAAGCATCAGATAGAATACAAATTATCAATACGCAAAAGTCATGAAAAGATCAAGTATCGCGCTTATTGCGCTGACGGCGCTCATCGCCGTCGCCTCTTGCCAGAAAGAGGCCAAGACCGTAAGCGTCTCCGTCAACATCGACGAGACCAAACTCACAGAAGCAGGCATCCCTTCGCCTGACAGCTACACCGTGACCCTCACCAACTTCGCTACAGGCGTAAGCCTCGAGACCACAAGCGAGAACGGAGTAGCCAGCGCCTCAGGACTCGTGCCGGGACTCTACAACGTCACCGCCACCGCAGTCCAGACAGACAAGGGCTTCTCATACACCATCACCGGAGCCATGAACGATGTAAATTTCCTCAACGACGGAGAGGAGGTCACCTTGAGCGTGGACGCTGTCAAGGAAGCCGCCCTTGTCTTCAAGGAAATCTACTACACCGGCTGCCGCTTCGCCACGGATGACACAGGAGGCTCCAGCAACTACTTCCGTGACCAGTTCTATGAGATCTACAACAACAGCACACAGACCGTATACGCTGACGGGCTCTGCATCGCCGAGACCCTCTATGCCAACTACGACTTCACAATCTTCCTTGATTGGCCTATCGAGAACCCGGAAAACTACGTCTTCTGCGACACCGTATGGCAGATTCCGGGCGACGGAACCCAATATCCTATAGCTCCGGGAGAGTCCATCATCATCGCACAGTGGGGCACCAACCACAAGGCCGACAACCTGACCAAGGGCGCTTCACCTGTCGACCTTAGCGGAGCCGAGTTCGAAGCTGTCGAGAAGGAAAGCACAACCTGGAACGGCATCGTCCTCACAGACAATGCCGCCGTCAACATGAAGCAGGTCATCGATGCCGACGGATACCAGACCCCTCAGTGGCTTACTCCGGTGAGCGGTGGCGCCTATGTCATCTTCAAGCCGTCCGCGCCTCTGAAGAACGAGGACTTCATCGTCGCCACCAACGCTGACTGGGGCAATGTCGCAAGGGAGATTCCTATCAGCGACGTGATTGACGCGGTACAGGCAGTATCCGATGAGACCCGTCTTTCAACCCTCGGGCTCCCTGCTGTGCTTGACGCCGGCACCATCTGGTGCGAAGGGACCTACAGCAGCCAGAGCATCGCCCGCAAGGTCAAGGAGACCCGCGAAGACGGCACTGTAGTATATCAGGACACCAACAACACCACCAACGACTTCGAGGTCAAGACCACCCCTACTGTCCGCAGGAACGGAGCCAAGGTGCCTTCTTGGAACACCTGGATCAAGTAATTCCACAAAATGAAGAGAATCATCGTATTATCAGCATTGTTCGTCAGCCTGTGCCCTCTCGTGGCGCAGGCCGGCGGCTTTGAGGACAAAATCAGCAGCACTGCCCTCAAGGAGACCGAAATCCGCAACTCCCTCTGGCGCGGCAGCTCTTCCGCCGCCGGCCTTGCATTCAGACCATACAGAATATTCAACACACTGGATCTGAATTACAACGGGAAATACGGAGAATATCGCGGACTCGGAGAGGGGAAAAGCTCGACAGAAGTGTCCCTCGACACAGAGGGCGCGGCCTATCTGGGGAAATTCCTGGTCACCGGTGATTTCTCTTTCAAGAACACCTTCGACCAGGACGCGCTCTACAATGTCCTTCTCTTCCAACTGGAGGACAACATGCCTTACTACCCGATGGACGACAAATCCAGCGGATGGAAGCGTCAATCCTACGATCTCGGCGCCGGCCTCACATCCCCAGTACTTTGGGACAGGGTGGCTTTCGGCATCGACCTTGAATACTATACCAAGGTCGGGGCCAAGCAGCTCGATCCGCGTGGGGAGACCTACAAGTATGGCCTCCAGCTCCGTCCGTCGGTGACTGTGAGCCTCGGGGAAAGCCTGCTCGGACTGAGCGCACTGTACGCTGACGGCTTCGAGAGGAGCGAGCCTTCCAACAACAACAATTGGGAAAGCCCGAAAATCTGGTACTTCCGCGGTCTCGGAGAGAGCACCCAGGGAAAGGTCGGTGACAATGACGGCATGAAAGACTGCTTCTGGCGCACCACCAGATTCGGCGGAGCGCTCCAGTACTCCTGGTCGGACGCCGTGTTCGCGGAACTTGGATACACCTTCAAGCAGACCGATGCCAAGGAGAATCCGGAACTTCCAAAACGCCTGGGCACAGCCAAAGAGCACGCGCTCAGCCTCGACGCCGCCTGGCTCTTCGGGCAGGACAAGTCGGACAAGCTCTCTCTTGACGCGCTGTTCTCCCTCACCGATGGCATCGAGTACGTGCAGAAGCTCAACACGGCCGCCTTCCAGCAGGAATGGATGGTCATCAGCTCCAACGCGATGTCAAGCTATACCGACATCCGAGCCAGCCTGTGCTACGACCACCTCTTCGGAGCAGCCGACCCTCGCGGATATGACTGGAAAGTCGGGGCCGAGGCTTCATTCAGGATGTTTGACCAGTCTTACATATCACCGGCATCGACTTCCAATGCGATGAGGGTGTATGGAGGAATCAACGCTGACAAGCAGTTCAAGTTCAAGAGTTCCTCACTTCTTGTCGGAGTGGACGGCGGATATGCCGCAGGGCTTGGAAGCGGATATACATGCTTGAGCGCCAAAGCATACGCCACCCCGAAAGCGGCGATGGCAGATCAGGCCGACTGGCTCAACGCCAGCTATATCAAAGCCGGCGGGCGGTTGGACTGGACTATCCAAGGCTCGGGCAAAGCGAACTGGGTACTGGGAGCAAGGGCCAGCTGGCTTAAACCGACATCCATCGACAAGGACAGACTCGCCGTCACAGCCTCATTCGGCATAATCTTCTAATGACATGTTTTCAAAAAAGACAATAATTATGGCATGTGCCGCGGCTCTTTCTGCAGCCACGGCATTTGCCGCTTCACCGGTGAAGCGTTCATTCGCCATCGTCACGGAGCCGGAGACCTACAAGCACTGCTCGGCAGAACTCGAAACCTACCGCAAGGCTGTCTGCACAGACGGCCTTGACGCTTTCCTCTGCGTCAAAGACTGGTCCTGCCCGGACGAACTCCGCGACAGCCTGAAAGCATATTACAAGGCACGCGCCCTTGCAGGGGCGGTGTTTGTCGGAGATGTCCCTGTCGCGATGGTACGCAAGGCCCAGCATCTGACATCGGCTTTCAAGATGGATGAGAACGGAAACTTCCCGATGAGGGAATCTTCCGTCCCGTCCGACAGGTTCTACGATGACTTCGACCTGAAGTTCGACTATGTGTGCAGAGACTCTTCCGAGACGAATTTCTTCTATAATCTCGCGCCGGAATCTCCGCAGTACATAAACTGCGACATCTACACCGGACGCATCAAGCCCTCTGTCAAGAGAGGCGACCCTTATGGGGAAATCTCACGTTACCTTCTCAAGGCAGCAGCGGCCAAGACTGAGCAGAATCAGCTCGACCATGTAATGTCATACAGCGGAAGCGGCTCGTTCTCCAACAGCCTCGCGGCATGGAAAGACGAGACGATAACGCTCAAGGAGCAGATTCCAGCCGCATTCGGAAGCTCAGACGGGGCCAAGTTCTATGTCTTCGCCATGTACCCGAAGATGAAGGACATTCTTCTCAACGAGATTTCAAGGGATGCTCTGGATCTTGCGATCTTCCATGAGCACGGGGTCCCGGACAGGCAATACCTGACAGATACACCTGACCCCGAGGATGTTGACGGCTATTATGCCGATGCCCGGTTCCGCCTTCGCAGGCAGCTGCGTTCAGCCTCACGCAGGGGCAAGGACATAGATACGCTGAAAGCGGAATATATCAGCAGATACGGCATCCCGTCAGAATGGATTGAAGACTGGGATGACCCGAAGTATGAGGTGGAGGACTCTCTGCTGGACGCTTCCACGGGAATAATGCTCGACGATGTGGCAAAGACTGCCCCGAATGTGAGGATGACCATCTTCGACGCCTGCTACAACGGCGACTTCCGCGAAGACGACTGCATAGCATCGCGATACATCTTCTCTGACGGAAAAGCTCTCGTCGGAATCGGGAATTCTGTCAACGTGCTTCAGGACAAGTCGTCTTCCGACCTGCTCGGCATGTTGGCTTTGGGTTACTCGGCCGGCGAATGGATGCAGCAGGTCAACATCCTGGAATCCCATATCCTCGGAGACCCGACATTCCACTTCACAGCCTCTTCTGATGCCGTGAAGCCGGATCTGTACAGCACCGACATCAAATACTGGAAGAAATACACGGCTGAGAAGTACCCTTGCGATGTGCGAGGTCTCGCCCTGCACAAGCTCTTCGCCCTTGATGCCCCGGGGCTGTCCGAACTTCTTCTCAAGACATGGAAGGACTCTGACGAATACATGCTCCGTCTCCAGTGCCTGCATCTTCTTGCACACTACGACGACGGCAACTACTCCAAAGTCCTCAAGGACGGAGCGGACGACCCGTATGAGTTCATACGCCGCAAATCCACTTTCTTCATGGGCAAGGTCGGCGAGAACTGGATGGCTGACGAATTGGCAGCATTATACCTGCGCGACTACAACTCACTGAGAGTGGCGGCAAACGTGGGTTTCGTCTGCGCACATTTCGCGGACAGCCTCTTCCTCAAGGACTTCGACAAGAGGTTGGAGGAAGCCGGATGGATCTACGACAAAGACGCATTCCGCAAGAAGGCGATGTCCAGGTTCAGCCTGGCCTACTCAATAGAAAGCGGCACAGGAAAGATCTTCACAGACAAGAACGCCTGGGGCAGAAACTTCTATATCAGCGGCATGCGCAACAACCCTTACCCTCAATATGCTCTGCCTCTGCTGTCTCTGGTGATGGACAATTCCGAGAGTACCGCACTGCGGACGGAGGGGGCCGAAGCTCTGGGATGGTTTGTCCGCTACCATGGCCGCCGCGAACTCATCTCTGCCATCACAGGCTACCTCGAATCGGGCAAGAGCATGCCGCGCGAGGTGCGGGACGAGCTCGTAAAGACAAGGGCAAGACTTGAATATTACACACGATGAAGAATATGAGACATTATATCATTGCTGCGGCCATCTCCTGCGCCCTGTCCCTGACAGCGTCCGCGCAGGTCAAGATAGACAGGTGCGGCATAAAATCCAGCACGTCATTTGCCGTAATCACCGACAGCGCGACATACGGCAAGTGCGAAGAGGAACTCAAGGCCTACAAGCAGGTGCTTGAAGAAGAAGGGCTCGGCACTTGGATAGTGAGCGCCGCCTGGTCTTCTCCGGATGAAGTCAAGGCTGAAATCCTCAAACTCGCTTCAGGCAAGCCGGCTCTGGAAGGGATTGTCCTTGTGGGAGATGTCCCGATCGTCATGGTAAGGCAGGGGCAGCACATGACCACCGCCTTCAAGATGAACGAGGAGATCTACCCGATCTTCGAATCCTCCGTGGCTTCGGACCGCTTCTACGATGACTTCGACCTTAAGTTCGATTTCGTCAAGAGAGACAGCCTCAACACTGACCTCTTCTACTACCGTCTCTCCGAAGAGGGTGCCCAGCATCTGCGTCCGGACATCTACTCCGCCAGGATGAAGGTACCGGCAGTGATGAAGGGTGACAAATATGAGATAATGCGCAAATACCTGCGCAAAGTCGTCAAGGCACACAGGGAAGATAATCCTCTCGATGAGCTGACATACTTCGCAGGGCACGGCTACAACTCCGACTGCCTCACCATCTGGAGACAGAAGCCGCTTGTATTCAGGGAGTATTTCCCCTATGTCTTCGACAAGGCCTCACACAACCGCTTCCTCAACTTCCGCGAGGACGAGCAGATGAAGTGGAACCTGCTCAGCGAGGTGGCAAGGCCGGATGTGGATCTGTTCGTCTTCAGCGAGCACGGAGCATACGACACACAGTACATCAACGGCACTCCGATACCGAAGAACATAGAAGAGGATGTAGACCATCTAAAGCGTTCTCTCGCTTCTTCCTACAAGTATTACGGGCGCGGTGCCAACAGGGCGGCATTCCTCCACGAGGTCGATTCCCTGTTCCACATCGGAGAGGAAGCTTTTGCAGACTCCGCCCTCGCAGTCTATGACAGGATCGACTCCATCGAGACGCGCGGCATCAACATCTACCTCGATGACATCATGAAAGGCCACAGCAGCGCGAAGATGATCGTGTTCAACGCCTGCTACAACGGCTCGTTCCACAATCCTGGAGGATATGTGGCCGGCTGCCACGTGTTCGGAGACGGCGGGAGCATAGTGGCCCAGGGCAACACCATCAACGTCCTTCAGGACAAATGGGAAGACAAACTGATGGGATACCTGTCCATCGGCGAGAGAGTCGGCATGTGGCAGAAGGAAGTGCCGTATCTGGAATCCCACCTCATCGGAGACCCTACATGGCGCTTCACACCTCATTCCAAGGCTGAGGCCAAACTCCGCGACAAACTCCACAACGATCTGGTTTTCAATGCCGGCAACTCCGCAGTCTGGGAGAAATACACCCGCAGCAGCGAGCCGTTGCTGAGATGCGCCGGCATCACCCATCTAAGCTACATAGATGCCAAGGCGGCACACTCCCGCGCTGCGCAGATGCTTGGCGATACTTCCATGACTGTAAGGATCCATGCGTTCAACGCCCTCTGCGCCAACCCGGATCCCGATTGCGCCGACTATGTGAGGACAGCCCTCAAGGACAGCTATGAACTCATGGCAAGAAGCGCCGTGAAGATGGCCGCAGTCCTGGGGGACACCACCCTCGTCAAGGACGTCGAAGCATTCAGCGAGTCCCATCCGGAGATGCTCAGGGCATCCGACTATGCATCGCAGGATGCAGTGAGTGTCCTGAACGGCACACAATATTACCAGCAGTGCATCAAGAATGCGGGCGACAGAAGCCTTGCTGCAAACAGGAGGGTAAATGCCATACGCACATTCCGCAACTCACGCTATGTACCTGCCATCCAGCCTCTTCTGTCAGTTGTAACAGACAGCACCGACGACAGCTATGTACGCACCGTAGCCTGCGAAGCTCTCGGCTGGTACAGCCAGTCCAACTTCAGGGGAGAAATCATCTCTTCTCTGGAGAATGCCCTGGACAAGGCCGGCTCCGAGAGAGTAGCAGCAGAGATCAAGAAAACCATAAAACGCCTCAGATGGCAATGATCCATAAAATCACAGCAACTCTGATTGCTGCGGGGCTGGCACTCACCGGCCCCGCAGTTTTCGACTGCAACGCACAGCAGACCGCCCCGTCCTCCGTGGACAATTCGCTGCTGAAATATTTTCCTCCGGTCATAGACCAGATAGGCGGGTCCTGCGCCCAGGCCTCGTACATCGGATACATGTTCACCTACGAGATGAACCGCCTGCTCGACAGGGACGGAAGCACCCCCGATCACCAGTTCAGTTACCTATACTCATGGAACTTCATCAACGGGGGCATCGATGAGGGTTCCATCGGGGAAGACGGGCTCAAAATAGGATTCGAAGGCGGCATAGCCACAGAGGCGGACTTCCCGTCCCAATATACGAGTTCCCAATTCAAGTGGGCCAGCGGATATGACACCTACCTTAGAGCCATTCATCACAGAGTCAAGAAGATAACCCACTTCGAAGTACTTGACCGGCAGGGGGTGGACGCCGTACGCGAATATCTTTGGAACAGGGGAGAACCCGGAAAGAGCGGCGGCATCGTGACATTCTCTTCCAGGGCCGAAGCATGGAAAATCAACACTCATTACGACGGGCCGTCGGAAACAGGCTACAAAGCCATGCTGACGGAACTCTCGCCGACCGGTGCCCACGCCATGACAATAGTAGGTTACGATGACCTTGTGGAATTCAACGCCCCTGACGGGACAGTGAGTAAGGGAGCATTCATCGTCTGCAACACATACGGCACAGGCTACTGGATGCACGACAGGGGCCGCTTCTATCTTCCTTACTGGTTCTGGATGCAGTCAGACAGGGACACAGGGATGCTGAGCAGTCAGATGACAGGAGTCGATGTGGAGTACAGGGAGCCGAAAGTGGTCTTCAAGGTCGGGGTGGACTACAGTTCCCGCGATGACCTTTCGTTCCGCATAGGCCTCTCCAACAAGGCCTCGGACAATATCCCGATGCACGACTACGCAGTACCGATAGCACGTAACCAGGGCGGTGACTACCCGATGCAGGGCAACAACTCGTCATCGAAGATTGAATTCGCCTTCGACTTCAGTTCTTACGCAGCCAACATAGATGACTCCGCGGAACCGAAGTTCTTCCTCACAGTCAGCCGCAACAACCGGGGAAAGGTCTACGGCAGCGGAAAGCTGACATCATTCGCCGTCTACGACTACCGGCAGGACAGGGAGCACCCGAAGATCTACAGTTGCCAGGACCTTTCCGGCAAGGAGTTCTCCACCGGAGACAACATTTTCAGCATCTGCACCGTGGCCCCGAAAACCTGCTCATACTCGCCTGTCAAGTGGCTGTCAGCAGCCGGACAGCCGGTGTCAGCCCCTCTTGTGCTCAAGACAGCCCACGGCAAATATGCAAAGATCCGCCTCTCCGACTACGACAGGAAAGCCGGCACCATCAAGATCAAGTACACCTACGCCCCGGACGGGACAAGAAGATTCGAATAAGACATGAGAATATTTACAACAGCCGCAGCAGTGCTAGCCGCACTCGCCCTCTCCTCCTGCCAGGGCAGCGGCAACAGAGAAATGCCGATAAGCGGAGAGATGACCATCCACGGCCTTGAAGAAGGACGCTGGACCTACTTTTCCGTCGAAAACGGTGAGCCGGTCGGCTCCAGCACCTTCCTCTCTGAAGAGGAGGATGCAGTATGGGCTGAGCGGGAGGACTGGGACTTCGCAATCTGCGGAGATTATCTCAAGACCAACGGGGGCAGCTCCGGCAAAGGCGCCGGCGGCATCATGAGGGAAAGCGACCACAGTTTCCAGACCCTCACCGAAGCCCCGATACAAGGCTATCTTACGGATGAAGTCGGAGTCGTCAAATAGTTATGGGACAGGAAATCGAAAAGAAATTTCTGGTAAACGGCGACGGCTACAAGGCCGAAGCCACAAAAGCTGTCAGAATCACCCAGGGCTACCTGAGCTCCGTACCCGAGAGGACGGTGCGCGTCAGGATCAAGGGTGACAAGGGCTACATCACCATCAAGGGAATAGGCAGCCAAAGCGGGGCGAGCCGCTTCGAATGGGAGAAAGAGATCCCGGTCGAAGACGTGCGCGAACTTCTGAAGCTGTGCGAACCGGGCATCATCGACAAGACAAGGTACATCATCCCAAAGGGCAACCACAACTTCGAGGTTGACGAGTTCTACGGCGACAACGAAGGGCTCGTCGTAGCTGAAGTGGAGCTCGGAGCGGAGGATGAAAGTTTCGAGCGGCCGTCGTGGCTCTCTGCCGAGGTCACCGGCGATGAGCGCTACTACAACTCGATGTTGATGAAGAACCCTTACAAGAACTGGAAATAAACATGGCAGAGGCCCACCGACGCGAACATGACCCGCTCGACAAGGGTGTGTTTTTCAGTTTCATAGTCATCAACCTCGTCCTCTCGGCCTTCATCTCGGCCACCACAGCCAAGGCGACCGTCCAGGCTCGCTGAGACAACCGGCCCCCGCTTCAGGCATGTCCGAAAAAGGCAGGAGACGGAAACCAAGAGCCTCCTCAATCTTGGCAATGGTCTCCAATGTCAGGTTTTCCCCTCCCTTGAGCAGCAATGAGACATACTGTTGCGAGCAACCCATCTTTTCTGCAAGGCTCTTCTGTGTCATGCCAAGTGCACGCATCCTTGACCTCGTCCTGATGGCTATAAGGCTCGAATATTTCAGCCAGCCCCTATTGTCCTTACGCCATAGGGCTTCGGATTTCCAGTTGTCGCCCGAGCCTCCGGAGTTGGACCGTAAAAAATCAATCGTTTTGCTCATAGTCAAGAAATATCTTTTATGCCTTCGACATCAAATGCACCGTTATCAATAAGATAGTTTCTCACCATCTCTAGTTTCATCAGTTCTTTCAACGTATGTTTCCGCTCTGCCATCGTCTTCGTAAGTTTTATTGAGCCCCCTGTAATCAAATAAGCTCCAGGTTCGAGTTTCAATGCATACAAGCGCAGCCATGACGTGTGTCCATGTCCAAAACGGCCCTTGGCCTTCTCTTTTCCAAGATGCATTTCTGATGAACGACAATTATCCAATGGGCGAAACATCTTATCCAGATCAGCCTCCGGAGAAATGTCCAGAATGAGACATTGTAAAGAATGCGCATCTTGTATAGTATCATAAATGGCTGTATCCAAATCAGTAATGTGGAACCAGGACTCCATATCTGCCATATTATCTAATTAGAAATTTTCCAGATAATCAATGTCATACCAATCACGGAAGGTCAGAGTGAGAATATTCTCACTCTGACCTTCATATTTGACGGCCCAAAGCCGCCCATCGCCTGTCACATCATCAAATTTCACATGGTAAATATATCAACAAGCTTTAACTTGTACAAGTTATAGATTTAACTTACCTGACGGTAAAGGAGCTTTCGAGAAGATCGCGGGTGCTGCCCCCGACCCAGAGTTTGTAGTCTCCGCTCTCCTGGGCGAACTGACCGTCCGCACGGGAGAACTCCAGGTCCGAAGCCTTGATGGTGAAATCCACTGTCGCGGACTCGCCTGCCTTGAGGAACACTTTTCGGAATCCTTTGAGTTCCATCACCGGACGTGTCGTACTGCCCACAATATCCCTGACATAGAGCTGGGCGACCTCGCTTCCGTCACGATCCCCGCTGTTGGTCAGCTTGACGCGCACTTTCACATCCTCACCGACATTCACCGAAGGTGTAAGCACCTCAAGCCCGCTGTAAGTGAACTCCGTATAGGACAGCCCGTCCCCGAACCCGTAGAGCGGCCCGTTAGGAGTGAACATGTATTTGGAGATGTATTTCTCTCCGGCATTTTTCTCTGTCTTGGCACGCCCCGTGCTCTTGTGGTTATAGCGCATCGGCAGCTGACCGACTTCGTAAGGGAAAGAGAGGGTAAGTTTCCCGGACGGGTTGTAATCTCCGGAAAGCACATCCGCAAGTGCGGGGCCGGCCATGGTTCCCGGGTGCCAGGTGACAAGCAGGGCATCCGCACGTGCGGCCTGCTCCGCTATCGTCATGCCGCGTCCCGTAACAAGAAGTACAATCAAAGGTTTGCCTGTGGCGGCGACAGCATCGAAAAGTTCTCGCTGCGGCTCCGGAAGATCCAGAGAGGTGAGGCTGGCCGCCTCCCCGCTGCATTTGTTCGGCAGCCCCAAGGCCATAAGCACGACATCCGCTCCACGCGCCAGCGACACAGCCCTTGCAACCCCACCGGGGATTGACTCCAGAGCCTTGCTGCCCTCACAACTCTCTATCCGGGCTTTCGGGAAACGTTTTCTCAAACCTGCCAGGAAAGTCACGGTACTGTCCCCCTCACCGAAGCCTGACCAGGCACCGAGCATCTCTTCGCCATTATCAGCAAATGGGCCGATGAACGCAAGGCGTTCCGTCCCGGAAAGAGGCAGTATTGCTCCCTCATTTTTCAGGAGCACCATGGACTTACGTGCCACATCACGCGCCACTTCTTTGTTTTCAGGAAGATACATCTCCGTCTTCCAGCGTCCGTTGCCGTATCTGTACGGGTCCTCGAACAGCCCGAGCCTGTATTTCTGCACAAGCACCTCCCGGCACATCCGGTCCACCAGTTTCTCACTCACAATGCCTTCACGGACGAGGTCGGCTCCATGCTCACGGTAGCCGCTCAGCACCATCCCCATATTCAGGTGGGCATTCATCGCCATCGCGGCGGCCTGCTTGTCGTCAGCAGCCACACCATGGTTGACCAGTTCAAAGATGGAACTGTAGTCCGACACCACGAAGCCGTCGAAGCCAAGCTCTCCGCGGAGCAGATCCTCCAGTAGATGCTTGTTGCCGGAAGCCGGAATACCGTCATAGTCGTTGAAAGAAGACATGACGCTCCCGGCTCCAGCATCAATGGCAGCCTTATACGGAGGAAGATAGAGGTTACGGAACATCATCTCAGACATGTCCACTGTATTATATTCCCTGCCCGCCTCAGCCGCACCATAAGCGGCGAAATGCTTGACACAGGCCAGAATCGTGGCCGGGTCGGAAAGATCATCGCCCTGATATCCGGCCACCATGCACTCGGCCACGCGGCTCCCCAGATACGGGTCTTCGCCAGCGCCTTCAGACACTCTTCCCCAGCGGGAATCCGCAGCGATGTCGCACATCGGGGAGAACGTCCACGGATAGCCGTAGGCGGCGGACTCTGCGGCGGCCACCCGGGCATAATCACGTATCGCATCCATATCCCAAGAAGAAGCCATGCCGATATTCTCCGGAAAAATGATCCTGCATCCGTGTATTACATCGTAGCCGAAAAGAATCGGGATACCGAGCCGGCTGCTGTCCACGGCGAGCCTTTGTAGCCTCATGATTTCTTCCGGATCCCTGATGCTCAATATGGATCCAACACTTCCTGCTTTTATCAGGCCCTCTATGTCCGAGGACTCTCCGCCGGGACCTGTCACCATCCCGCCATGGACAGCCATCTGACACATCTGCCCTATCTTCTCTTCGAGAGTCATCCTGGACATGAGGGAGTCTACATACATTTGCTCTTCGCTGTGCTTGCCGCATCCTGTCATGGCAAGGAGCGCAAGCGATACCATTATGAGTTTCGTTTTCATTGCATTATCAGTTACATGTTTTTTAGTGTTTCCCTGCAATATAAGGAATATTTCCACACAAGATGTTATTTTTGTACAGATTTTTATGACACAACACGATAGAGATGAAAAAGACACTGCTGGCCGCGGCCATGATGCTAGCGGCACTTTGCTCCTGCACGAAGGAAGGGGCGAAAAGATTTGAAGGTTACTATTCTTACAAACTCAGCGGCACTATCGAGCTGAAAGCAACGGAAGAAGAGAGTGACGCGGACCAGGAAGGCACCGTCACGATAGCGCCGGACCAGCTCACCCTCACCCTCAAGAACGAGGCCGGACAGATGAACATCCTCACGCGGGACAAGAAAAGCGGGGACATGCTCATCACGATGAACGCCATTGGCGGAGATGTCACGACCATGCAGGCCACAGCAGACGGGGACAGGCTGGACATAGCCCCGACAAGCCGCCGCCTGCCTGTCGAAATGACCGCAGGCAGCGCGTGCACGGTCATGCTCAGCGGAACGGGAGAGAAACTGGACGATGTGATCATCCTGAACCTCACCGCCGATTCAGGTGAATACAGCTACCTCGGACGCAAGTACCAGGTCAGCGGAAGCAAGATAGAGTGTGTAGCCAGATCCAACGACTGATGAAAAGACAGCTTATATTTCTCGCCGCAGCCGGAGCGCTGATCTGCGGCTGCAAAGGGCGCCAGGCAGAAGTCCCGACGGAACGCGGGCCAGTCAAAGTGGAAGTGATGAGAGTCCGGACTGACAGCGCCGCCGTCACAAAGACATACGTCGGTACAGTCCAGGCCGGAAAGACCGTGCTCCTCTCCGCGAAGCACTCCGGCACGCTGGCAGAACTGGACGTAAAGAAAGGCGACAGAGTCAAAGCGGGGCAGGTGCTGGCCAGGATAGAGTCGCAGACGGTCAAGAGCAGCCATGATATGGCGCACGCCTCTCTTGAGCAGGCGGAAGACGGCTACCGCAGGGCGCAGCAGGTCTACAAGAGCGGAAGCATAGCTGATGTCAAGATGGTGGAGGTGGAGACAAAGCTCACGCAGGCCAGAGCCGCAGCAGCCTCTGCCGACAAAGCGCTGGAAGACTGTACCATAAAAGCACCGTTTGACGGATACGCAGACGATGTCTTCTCAGAAGAGGGAGTCGAGCTCGACATCCTGAGCCCGCTGGTGCGCATAGTTGACCTCTCATCCTGCGAAGTGCATTTTTCGGTCCCGGAAGGGGAAGTAGGCAGTCTCAGGACCGGGCAGAGCATCTTAGTGGACGTCAGCGCCACAGGAGCGGAGAACCTGAGAGGCATAATCTCTTCAAAAGGTGTCAGCGCCTCGCCCCTGTCCCACTGCTACGACTGCATTGCAGTCATGGGAGAAGGGACACATGGACTCATGCCGGGCATGGTGTGCAAGCTCAAGCTCATCGAAAGTCTTTCACCGCGGATCATAGTACCTGCGTCAGCACTGCTCTCCGGCACTGAAGGCAGATACCTCTGGTTGGTGAAGGACGGCAAAGCCGTCAGGCAGACGGTAAAGACCGGAGGGTTCGCGGACAAAGGCGTGGTCATCACAGAAGGGCTGGAAGAAGGCGATCTGGTGATCGTCAGGGGATATCAGAAAGTCTCCTCCGGCATGGAAGTCAAGACAGAAGAGGACCCGCGATGAAAAACGAAAAGAAATCCTTGATAGACGGGGTCATACGTTATAAGCATATCGTATATCTTATCCTCGCGATGCTGATAGCCGTGGGCATCTGGGGCATCAGCAACATGAACAAGGACGAATTCCCGACATTCGAGCTCACCCAGGGGCTTGTGGCGGCAGTCTACCCCGGAGCATCTTCGCAGGAAGTCGAGCAGCAGGTGGCAAAGCCCCTCGAGCAGGTGCTGTTCTCCATGAAGGAGGTCAACCGCAAGAATCTCAGGATAGTCTCAAAGGACGGGATGTGCTATATCTACGTGGATCTGACATCCCCGATAAACAAAAAAGATGAAGTCTGGTCCAAGATACGTCTGAAGCTCAATGAGGCCAAAATGACACTGCCGCCGGGAGTGCTTGCCATCCTGGTGATGGATGACTTCTCCGCAATCTCTTCCAGCCTGATAGCCCTCGAGTCGGACGACAAGGGTTATGTGGAGATGAAAGACTATGCTGACAAGCTGGCCGATGAGCTCAGGGAGATTCCCGAACTCGCTGCCGTCAAGATATACGGAGCGCAGGATGAGGAGATCGCCGTGACCCTCGACCTCGAAAGGCTTTCCGCCTACGGGATAAGCCCGTCCTCACTCACCCTCGGCTACCAGACCTCCACCCTCCAGATGCCGAGCGGCAGTTTCGAGACGGACTACACCGTTTCCCCGATCCACGTGAGTTCCCTCGTATCCGATGAGCAGGAAATCTCAGACCGCATCGTCTACAGCGACCCCGACGGCAACACCATAAGACTCTCAGATATAGCCACAGTGGAGCGCAGGCTCAAGAAAGCGACATCAGTCGTGGAGCAGAACGGCGCCGCCGCCATTATACTGTCAGTCGAGATGCGGCCCGACAACGACATCGTCGCCTTCGGAAAGAAGCTTGACAAAGTCATAGACAACTACTCTCAGACGCTTCCCGACAGCGTCACCCTCTCCCGCATCACGGACCAGCCGAAGGTTGTCGGAACGTCTGTATTTTCTTTTCTCCGCGACCTGGTCATCTCGATGCTGGTGGTCATCCTCGTGATGCTGATGCTCTTCCCGATGCGCTCGGCGCTCATCGCAAGTTCCGGCGTCCCGGTCTGCACGGCCGTGGCCCTGGCAATCATGTACCTTACGGGAATTGACCTCAACACAGTGACGCTTGCCGCGCTGATTGTGGTGCTCGGCATGATCGTGGACGACTCCATCATCACGATGGACGGCTACATGGACCACCTCGGCAGAGGCAAGTCCAGGCTCGATGCGGCCAAGGACAGTTTCCACGAGCTCATCACTCCCATGTTCATGGCCACGATGTCCATCAGCCTGATGTTTTTCCCGATGCTGGGGTTGATCTCCGGCTACCTCGGGGACTTCGTGCAGCTGTTTCCATGGGTGATAGCCATAGCCCTGATGGCATCCCTGGCATACGCCACCTTCGTGGTCCCTTCACTCGAGACGCACTTCATCCGCGAGGCCCGGCCGAGCGGGAACAACATCATCACACGGGCACAGAACAAGTTTTTCAGTTGGATGCAGCACGCCTACGACAAGGCTCAGGATTTCTGTTTTCGTTTCCCGAAACTCACCATCCTCACCGGAGTCGGGGCAATTGCCCTGGGACTGCTGATGTTCAGCCGGCTCAACGTCCAGATGATGCCTATGGCGGACAGGGACTTCTTCGCCGTGGAGGTCAACCTCGAAAGCGGGGCCAGGCTCTCCGAGACCCGCGAGGTGGTGGACTCCCTCCAGAAGATGATGCTCGATGACGGGAGGGTGGAGTCCGTGACGGCGTTCATCGGCAGCAGCGCACCGCGCTTCAATGCCACATACGCCCCGTCGCTGCCATCGGAAAGCTTCGCGCAGCTGATCGTCAACACCACTTCCGCCAAAGCCACCAAAGAACTCCTGCCGCTTTTCGAGGAGAAATATGAGCACTGCTTCCCGCAGGCCCTCATCCGCATCAAACAGATGGACTACCAGGGCGCCCTGCCTGTGGAGATCATGGTAAAAGGTAATGACCAGGACCAGCTGAAAGATGTGTCCGACAAGATCCTTGGCTACATGCGCACGCTGGACGACGAGATCAAATGGGTGCACAGCACGTCCGACGACTGCATAAGCTGCGTGGAGGTGAAACTCGACCCGACCGAGGCCGCAAGGCTCGGTGTCAACAAGGCGATCACATCACTCTCGCTCGCCGGAGCGTTCAACGGACAGAGCATCGCATCCGTATGGGAAGGCGACAAAGAGATACCGGTCAACCTGTACAGCGCCTCGGTAAGTGAAAACATGGGCTATGACACCGTCTCCGACCAGCTGGTGGCGACCTCAGTGCCGGGAGTCTATGTGCCGCTCCGTCAGGTAGCCAGTGTAGAGCCTGATTTCGAGCCGGCCCAGAGGACACGCTACGCCGGACAAGAGGCGGTCATAATCGCCGCCGACATGAAATATCACAAGAGCCAGCCGGTATCGATGGCCAAAATCAAAGATTACATCTCCTCCCTCGACATCCCGGAGGGAGTGGACATAGAGTACGCCGGGATGTCCGCCATCAACACGACTGTCATCCCACAGATTGCAGTCACTTTCATCTGCGCGGTCATGGTGCTGTTCTTCTTCCTGCTCTTCCACTTCAAGAAGATCTCCCTGGCCATACTGACCATAGTGCTGAGCTCGCTCTGCCTGTTCGGGGCGTTTTTCGGGCTCTGGATCTTCGGTCTGGATTTCAGCATCACAGCCGTGCTGGGCCTTATCAGCCTGGTGGGCATCATAGTCCGCAACGGCATCATAATGTTCGAGTACGCCGAGGAACTCCGTTTTGAGGAAGGCATTCCTGTCAAGGAAGCCGCGATGCTCGCGGGCAAGCGCAGGATGAGGCCTATATTCCTCACCTCCGCCACCACGGCCCTAGGAGTGCTGCCGATGATCATCAGCGGAGATCTGCTCTGGCTCCCGCTGGGAGTCGTGATCTGCTTCGGCACCATGCTTTCAGTATTCCTGATCACACTGATAATGCCTGTTTCGTATTGGCAGATTTTCGTCAGGGACAAGCGTTCCAAGGAGGTTGAAGAATGAAAAAAACGATTTTGATGATAGCTGTGCTGTTCTCACTGCAGGCGGCGGCGCAGGACGGAACTCAACTCCGCCTGGACATAGACAAATGCAGGGAGATGGCGCTTTCCAACAACAGCTCGACTGTCAACGCGGAGCTCGATGTGCAGGCCGCAATGTACCAGAGGCAGGAAGCGGCCGCAGAATACCTGCCGCGGATCAGTTTCATGTCGGTCGGGTTCCAGTCCCTGAACCCGATGCTCAAAATAGGTATCAAGGACATCTTGGGCAACAATGACCTCAGCAACAACATCCAGGGACTCGTGGACAGCTATGCTGCAATGTACGGCATCACTCCATACTACAGCGCCCTCCAAAACGGTTACGGGGCCTCGTTCAGCGTAATGCAGCCGCTTTATGCAGGCGGCAGGATCGTCA
>CAKUYG010000004.1 GCA_934702165.1 uncultured Bacteroidales bacterium
CCTATACACATGGCCCCAAAAGGAGAGCAGCTCGGCGACTACTGTTCAGCCGAAGATTACATGTGGACTGCAGAGAGTCTGCAACTGACCTACTTCAGCGTCAGCAGCGCCAACAGGGCGTTTTCTCCAAGTACCGAGAAGCTCGGTAAGGCTACGGTCGCCATGAGGTTCGATGAAAACGGCAATCTCTGGTTCATCACCAAGGACTACGACCAACCGCCATTCCTTGAGAACTGGTGGGACGACAAGTTCGATGCGGACCTGTTCGGCTTCACCTATATAATGAAGAAAGTACAGTAGAAAGGCAAGTCCCATATACGATAATAGCCCGGTCTGTGACCGGGCTATTTATTATATCTTCGCCTGAATAATTATTTCGCGGAAGTAGCTGCGGCGTACTTCTCGTACTTGGCCTGCATCTCAGGGCTTTCAGTGCGGAAGCGGAAGCATGCGTTCTTGAGGTACTCAGCCACGCTGGCCTTGACCTCCGGGTCCTTGCTGACCTCGTAAGCCTTCTCGAAAGGAGCGATGCATGACTTGAGGGCGGTCTCAAACTCACCCATCAGGGCCATGTACTTGGCATCATCCATCTCGGTGGAAGCTTTCTCCTGAATAGAGACTGCAAGGTTGTAGAAGTGGATTCCTTCTCCGATGTAACCGAACTCGTACTCAGGATTGATCTCGGCGCACTTGCGGTATGCGGCCACAGCAGCGTCGCCGTTGCCTAGTTTCTCGTTGATATTGCCCTCCACATAATAGAGAGAAGCATTGCCAGGCTCGTTCTTCTTGGCCTCGTCAAGAAGCTGGAAGAGGCGCTCGGTGTTGCTGCCGCTCGTCACATAATAATTGATGAGACCGACGAGGATGGCCTGGCTCTGAGGGTAAGCTTTGAATCCTTCCTCAAGGTAGTTCTTGGCGCTCTCCTTGTCTCCGAGTTTGTCGCAGACATCAGCCATCTTGGCATAAGTGTCACCGTCGGTACCATGGTAGCCGAGTGAAAGGCACTTGGAATAGAACTCTTTCGCACGGGCGTTGTCACCAGCAGTCTGTGCGGTGAAACCGGCATTGTAGATTGAATTGGTATCGATCTGGCTGAGCGGTGCCGTGGCAGCTGCAGCCGCAGCCTTCTCAAAGTACGTCGAGGCATCAGCCATCTTGCCGAACGCATAAGCATTGTAGGCATCAGATGAATACTTCTCGGCAACCTGCTGGAGGCCGTTGTCGATATCTTTCTTCTTCTTGTTTGCAGGATCAAGCTTGGCAGCTTCAGTGAAAGCGGCAAGAGCCTTGTCGAGTGCACCTTCTACTACCGGCTGAGTCACCTCGATGACCTCAAGGAGTCCGTTTTCGTTGAAGTAGAGGTTCTTGTTTTCGTAGGCGACTTTAGTCATCTGACGTCCGCCAACTTCGGCCACTGACTCTGAAAGAGGCTTGTCCCCGCCTCCGAGGACCTGAAGTTCCTGACGGGACATCCCGACCCAGACATTTCCGGCCGGAGCGTTGTAAGCATCGAGCAAAGCCTTGCCATACTTGATCCAGGTGGCAGGCTTCTCGCTCTGCTTGGGATTGGTGGTGGCAGCTTCAGCCTTCTCCACTGCGGACTTGGCTGCAGCCGGGCTCTTGACCTGAGCCTGAGCATCGAAAGCCTGCATCGAGGCTACGAGTGCCAAAACTAATAAGATCTTTTTCATTAGAATATCTAATTAAGTTGTTGATTGTCATTGTTTGCTTGCTCAGCGGCATCCTCCGCGACCTCTTCGTCCTCGGATTTGGCGACAGGAGATACAGCCGCAATGGCATCCCCCTCCCGGAGATTGATGAGACGCACACCCTGGGTCGCGCGTCCGGTCAGGCGAAGTTCGGACATATCCACCCTGATGGTAAGGCCGGATCTTGTGATGATCATCAGATCATTGTCGTCAGTGACGCCCTTGATCGCTACGAGAGGGCCGGTCTTGTCAGTAATGTTCAGAGTCTTGACACCCTTGGCACCACGGGAAGTGATCCTGTACTCATCGGCAGAGGAACGTTTACCGTAACCGTTCTCACTGACTACAAGCACGGCGGTGGAACTGTCATCCGGGCGGATGGCTATCGCGCCTATCACCTCATCAGCATCCTCTATAGAGATGCCGCGGACACCGGAAGAGTTGCGTCCGAGAGCGCGAAGTTCATCTTCGTTGAAGCGGCAGCAGCGCCCGGCCCGGGCGGCTATCATGATCTGCTCGCTGCCGTCGGTGAGAAGAGCGTCCAGAAGTTCATCCCCCTCACGTATGTTAATGGCGATGATGCCCTTGTTGCGGCTGCGCTTGTTGGCATATTCAGCGAGGTTCGTCTTCTTGACAACCCCACGCTTTGTGATGAGAGTCACGAAGTGGCTCTCGGTATACGCAGGGTCCTCGATGGAACGGACGTTGAGATATGTGCGTATGCTGTCCTGGGCATCGATGGAGAGAAGATTCTGTACGGCACGCCCCTTTGCGGTGCGGGCCCCTTCCGGCAGTTCGTATACCTTGAGCCTGTAGCACATCCCCTTGTCCGTGAAAAAGAGCATGGTGGAGTGCATGTTGGCCACATAGATGTGCTCGATGAAATCCTCATCCCTGGTGGCGCTGGCCTTCTTGCCCACACCGCCTCTGGCCTGAGTGCGGAACTCGCTCAGCGCAGTGCGCTTTATGTAACCGAGATGTGATATCGTTATCACCACATCCTCATCGGCATAGAAGTCCTCCGGATTGAACTCCTCGGCGGAAAGCGTGATCTCCGTCCTGCGTGGATCTCCATATTTCTCCTTGAGGTCGCGGCATTCCTGCTTGACTATGGCGAGCTGCTCCTCGTCACTGGCAAGGATCTCCTTGCAGCGGGCGATGAACTTCTCAAGCTCGTCATATTCAGCCTGAAGCCTCTCTTTCTCGAGTCCTGTCAGCTGACGCAGACGCATCTCGACGATGGCCGAGGCCTGGATATCATCGAATCCGAAACGCTCCATGAGAGTATTCTTGGCCTCATCCACGCTCTTGGAAGCCCTGATTATGGCTATCACCTCGTCGATGACGTCTATAGCCTTGAGGAGACCTTCCAGGATATGGGCCCGCTTGAGAGCCTTGTCCAGGTCGAACTTTGTACGACGCACCACCACTTCGTGGCGGAAGTCCACGAAATTGGCCAGCATGTCCTTGAGGGTCAAAGTGCGCGGACGCCCGCCCACAAGGGCGACGTTGTTGATGGAGAAACTGCTCTGCAGCGCAGTATACTTGAAAAGAGTGTTAAGAACTACGCTCGAATTGGCGTCTTTCTTGACGATGAACTCGATGCGTATGCCCTGACGGTTGGTCAGCTCTCTGATTTCGGAGATGCCCTCTATCTTCTTGTCCCGGATCATCTCGCTTATGCGCGATAGCATCTCGGCCTTGTTGACCATATAAGGCACCTCGGTGACCACTATCACATCCCTGCCGTTGTCGTGGGTCTCTATCTCGGTCTTGGCACGGAGGACTATCCTGCCGCGGCCGGTGCTGTAGGCATCCACGATACCCTGGCGGCCAAGGATGATGCCTCCGGTAGGGAAATCAGGGCCTTTTATGTACTGCATGAGATCCTCAACGCAGATGTCAGGATTGTCGATATACGCGCAGATGGCGTCGCAGCACTCACCGAGGTTGTGCGGAGCCATGTTGGTGGCCATACCGACGGCGATGCCGGACGAACCGTTCAGAAGCAGGAGCGGCACCTTGGTCGGGAGCACGGTAGGCTCCTGTAGGGAGTCATCAAAGTTGAGGGTCATGTCGACCGTATCCTTGTCAAGGTCCGCAAGGACTTCAGCCGAAATCTTCTCAAGTTTCGCCTCTGTATATCGCATCGCGGCCACAGGATCACCGTCCATGGAGCCGAAGTTTCCCTGTCCGAATATAAGGGGGTAGCGCTGATTCCAGTTCTGCGCCAGACGGGCCATCGCGTCATAGACGCTGGAGTCGCCATGCGGGTGGAACTTACCGAGAACCTCACCGACAATCCTGGCGCTCTTCTTGGTCTGCCCGCCGTAGTTGAGCCCGAGCCCGTCCATACCGAAGAGCACCCTGCGCTGCACCGGCTTCAAGCCGTCACGCGCGTCCGGCAGGGCACGCGACACGATGACCGACATCGAATAGTCGATGTAGGCCGTACGCATCTCATGGTCGATCTCGACGGGTTCAATTATTCCTGTCACTTCTTCCCGAATTTCTTCGGGAGTCTTTACCTCACTGTCCATATAAAAATCTTAATCGGATTGTTTCCAAATATGCAAATTTAGAATAAAAATCCGATTAAATTGCTACTTTTGCCCATATTCCGAATCTATGAACATCAAGTTGTCAGATGACTTCAAAGCCATCCTCGCCGGCGCGAGGGACGAGGCTATGCGCACCGGCCACTACGGTATCGGGGCCGACCATCTCATGCTCGCAATACTCAGAAGAAAAGGCTGCGAAGCCTGCCGCTTCCTCACCGGACGGGGGTTGGACACCGGCGAACTCAAGCGCATGATAGATAAGGCGGTTTTCATGGAAAAGCCTGTCCCATACAACGATGCCGACATGGTGAAAATGAAGCGCAGCGCCGCCGGCGCCGTCAGCCTGGCCGCATACGAAGCCCTCAGCGCCGGCGACAGCCCGGTCAGATCCGTCCATCTCCTGCTGGCCCTGAGCCGGGCCGACGACACCATCAGCAGGACGTGGCTCGCCGGACACGGGCTCGGCAGCACAGCCCTGAGGGAGGCGCTGAAAACAGAAGGCCTGCTCGGCAGAAGCCAGAGCAGGCCGGAAGTCAAAATGGAAGATGTCGTCTCTGCACTCGGCGAGCAGCTCAACAATCTGATGAGCGCCCACCGCGACATGACAGGCTACACCAGCTAGTCCGCGAGCCTGTCAAGGGCCAATTGGAGAAGTTCAGCCACACGAGGCTTGTAATTGGTATTGGCGTCCTTGAGATAACGATGAGCGATAACACAGCATACTGTGCCCGCATTGTGCCCCAGTTTGGCAGACATTCCGGCGAGGGCCGAACCCTCCATCTCGAAATTGGTGATGCGGTATCCTCCGAACTCGAAGCTCTCGAAGTCCTCCAGCATGTGCGGCATCGCGAGTCCCTGACGCACTACCCTTCCCTGAGGCCCGTAGAAACCTGACGCCGAGATGGTCATCCCCTTGAAGGTGCAGTCCTCGAATTTCTTGATAAGCACATCGGAAGCACGGACGAAATAAGGGTCAGGAAGATGCCGGTTCCAATGCACATGCTTCTTGAAAGCCTCTTCGAAATCAAGAAGGGCGATGCTGTCACGCCCCTCGTACCAGTTCATGAGGCCGTCACACCCCACAGAAATATGCGAGAATATGAAAGCCCCGAGAGGGATGTCCGGCTGGACGGCGCCGCATGTGCCGATTCTCAAGATATTCAGCGTACGGTGCTCCGGCTTGACCTCACGGGTAATGAAATCAACATTGGCAAGAGCATCAAGCTCCGTCATCACAATGTCAATATTGTCAGTTCCGATACCTGTGGAAAGGACCGTAAAACGCTTGCCTCTGTACTGCCCCGTAACCCATACGAATTCGCGGGAGGCCCCCTCACATTCTACACTGTCCAATAGAGGCTTGAACATGGCCACGCGGCCGGGATCCCCGACAAGTATCACGTTGTCTGCAAGCTGCTCCGGGCGGATGTGGATGTGGAATGCCGAGCCGTCCGGATTGATGATCAGTTCTGATTCTGCTATTCTCATAATTTGCGGTTATTTTTTGTTGCGCTTGGCCGCACGGAGACGTGAAGCGCTGCGCACGATGAGTTCATCGGAATAAATGCCCCTCGCGGCAAGCATGTTGAGTATCGTCACCGCTATCGGGAAGACGGCCGCCACACGGAACACAAGGTCTTTGTCGGCGGTGAAAAAGTCCACGGCCAGCCAGCACTGGAGCGCAAGCGAGATTATCGCCGCAAGCATGGCGGTGCGCATCTGGAAGATGCGATGGCGGTAGACGGTAAGGGCCAGGATATTGAGCAACAATATGATGACTATCAATATCGTATACGGCAAGTAAGCTGTAAAACGTACATCCGCAGCCTTGTCACAGAAGAGCATGGAAGCAACAAGAGCCGTGGAAATAAGCAAATAAAGAGTCTGTATTCTCTGCCACATGGTTATAATGAATTGAAACGGGCGAGCACATTCTGCTCGTATGTCTTGGATATCGGTATGGTGTCGGAGCCTTCGAGCCCGAGACTGATCTTGTACCCTTCCTTCTCGGCCTTGAGGATCCTGACTTTCGTGATGTTCACAATGTATTTGCGGTGACAGCGCACCAGATCGCTGCCTGCGAAACTGTCCTCAACGGTCTTCAGCGGGCAGCGGAGCATATACTGTTTCACCTCACCGGCACTGTCGGTATACCAGATCTTGATGTAGTTGTCATCGGATTCTATATAATAAAGGTTCTCCGAGTCGATCGAGAACTTGAGCACCCCGCTGCTGTCGAACAGCGTGATGCGCTTCTCCTCGTAAGGCTTGACCGGCGTGTCGCTGACGACATTGGAGTAGTTCATCAGGCGGATCGTGTTGTTGCGGTCGGCAAGTGACAGATAGAGAGCCGAGATCACATACGGTATGCCGAGGCAGACAAGCGTGAAACACAAGGCGCTCAAGAAAATGTCGCCGATGCAGCGCGACCCTGTATCAATGATCCCGGACTTGTCACCCTGTACAGTGAAGAACGTGTACAGCAGGCTGATCACCACGATCTCAAGCAGATCCCACAGAATATACTTCCACACCTCGAAGTTCTCGAGGTTGCGGCAATGGAACATCAGAACCTTGCTGACCACCACGACAGCGATGGAGACCACGATGAACGCGATGGTGAAGAGGAAGGCGGAGCTCCCTCCCAGCGCAAACCAGACATTGTGGGAGAACGGGATGGAAAGAAGTATCAGAACAAAGGAGAAGAGGGCCGAAAAGGTCACGGTCCATATCAGTTGATACTTGCTCAGCAGGTATCTGGGCAACTGTCCACGAAGAAACGACATTCCGGGCATCCTGATTGATTCCTGCAAATATATGAATTTTTTAGTACCTTTGGGCCGTGTTAAAACAAGTGTACGACAAAGACATGGAAAGAAAAGTAGCCGTAACAGGCCTCGGGGTGCTCTCATGCATCGGCAAAGACATAGATACATTCTGGAACAGCCTCATCAACGGCGTCTGCGGGATAGACTACATAAATGAATTCCCCACCGAAGAACTTCCTGTCAAGATAGGAGGAATGATCCGGGACTTCAATCCGGAGCAGTTCGGCATGGACAAACCTTTCATCCGCAAGCAGGATCCGTTCACCATATACGCCATGGCTTCCGCCTGGCAGGCCATGAACGACTCGGGCCTTGTCTCCGGCGAGAACATCGACCCGAAGAGACTCGCCACCTACGTAGGTTCCGGCATAGGAGGATTCACGACCATACAGCGTGAGCTCGAGAAGTTTCTGGAGGACAGGAGCGGGAAATGGATCTCCCCCAACTTCGTCCCGACGATGATAAGCGACATGGCCGGAGGCCAGATAGCCATCAAATACGGGGCACAAGGCTCCTGCATCGACATAGTGACCGCCTGCGCCACATCCACACATTCGATCGGAGAGGCCTACAGGGCCATCCGCCACGGCTATGCCGATGCAGTCATAGCAGGGGGTTCGGACAGGTGCACCATCCCTATCGGCATCGCCGGCTTCGCCAACGCCAAGGCGCTCACACGTTCGGAGAATCCGAAATACGCCTCCCTGCCTTTCAACGCCAACCGCAGCGGCTTCGTGATGGCGGACGGCTCGGCTGTCCTCATCCTTGAAGAATTCGAACATGCCAAGGCCCGCGGAGCCCATATCTACGCAGAAGTAGTGGGATACGGCAGCACCTGTGACGCGTACCATGCCACAGCTCCACGCCCGGACGCCAGCACCCAGGCCGAGTGCATAAAGATAGCCCTTGAGCAGGCCGGGTTCGATGAATCCAAAGACAACGTCTACATCAACGCCCACGGCACCGGCACTCACCTCAACGACATAGCCGAGACCCTCGCCTACAAAGAGGCTTTCGGGGATTTCGCCTACAAGTGCCACATCAGCAGCACCAAATCAATGCACGGACACATGTTCGGAGCCACGGGCGCAGTGGAAGCCGCCGCCACAGTACTTGCCCTCCAGGAAGGGATAGTGCCGCCGACCATCAACCTCGACTGCCCGGATCCGGAGTGCGACCTGGACTACACACCGAATAAGGCGGTCAAAGCCGAACTCACACTCGGTCTGAGTGATTCGTTCGGCTTCGGAGGTCACAACGCCTGCCTGGCGTTCAGAAAAGTATAGCCCGCTACGCGGCTTCCTTGAGACGCTCGGCGTTCTCGGCTATCTGCAGCTGATCGATGCATTCCTGTATCTCCCCGTCCATGAAGGCGGGGAGATTGTACATTGACCAGTTGATGCGGTGGTCTGTAACCCTCCCTTGAGGATAATTGTACGTACGTATCTTTGCGGACCGGTCTCCCGTGGACACCATGGTCTTGCGCTTGGCCGCTATTCCGTCCAGATATTTCTGATGTTCAAGGTTGTAGAGTCGCGTACGGAGTTCTTCGAAAGCCCTGTCCTTGTTTTTGAGCTGGGAGCGCTCCTCCTGGCACTGCACCACGAGGCCGGTAGGGATATGGGTCAGGCGGACAGCCGAATATGTGGTGTTCACGCCCTGTCCTCCAGGTCCCGAAGAGCAGAAAAGGTCAAGCCTGATGTCGTCCCAGTTAAGGTCAACATCGAATTCTCCGGCCTCCGGGAACACCGCCACAGATGCGGCCGATGTCTGGATCCTGCCCTGGGTCTCGGTCTGCGGGACACGCTGCACGCGGTGGACACCCGACTCGTATTTCATGACGCCGTAGACATTCTCCCCGGAAAGCTTGAACACCACCTGCTTGAAACCTCCGGACGTGCCGGGGGTCTGGTCCGTGACTTCAAGTTTCCATCCTTTTGATTCGGCGAAGTGCTGGTACATGCGGAAGAGATCCCCTGCGAATATGGCGGCCTCGTCACCGCCGGTACCGCCACGGATCTCTATGATGGCATTTTTGGAATCATCCGGATCGGCGGGGATCAGCAGGAGCTTGATGTCCTGCTCCATCTGCGGCATACGGGACTCGATGTCCGACACCTCCTCCCGCGCCATCTCACGGAGTTCCTCGTCCTTTTCATTGACAAGTATGTCCTTGGCCGCAGCGAGGTCTTTGGTCATCTTCTCGTACTCCTTGCCCGCCTTTATGATGGGCTCCAGCTCCTTGTAGTCCTTGTTGAGCTGAACGTACCTTTTCATGTCCGACATCACTTCAGGGCTTGAAAGCTGGTCCTGAAGCGACTGGAACTTATCTTCCAGGGAGAGTACCTTCTCCAAAAGTTTTGTATCTGCCATATCAGTCTTCTATGTTCTTGATGTAACATCTGCGGCGCATGTACGGCTCGTGCTCGTAGCAGTTCCAGATGTTCGCCGCAGAATCGGATTCCAGCTGAGGGTTCGAGATGGCCCAACGGTTGCCTATGCGTATGGCCTTGTCGCCCATCTCTTTATAATATACGGCCGAGACCCCTGTGTTCTGCCATTTGCGCACTGCCCCGTTGACCATGAGGTCAGTCGTCTCGTAGTCATGCTTGGCTTTCAGGATGTGAATCCACCCGAACGGGAAGAGGCTGCCTTTCGCCTTCTGGAGAGCTCCGGAAATGCTCGGGAACGATATGCCGAAAGCCACTATTTCGCCGTTGCCGTCAAGCAGCATGCAGCTCGACCTGTCCGACAGGTACGGGAGCATCCTTTTCGCCTCGTCCTCAATCTCCTTGTCATCCAGCGGAACGAAGCCGTAGACATCAGAAAAACTGTCATTGAACGCTTTGAAGAAACGGCGCACTTCAGCGGGGTCCTTCTTGACAGCGGCGATATCGGCGAAGTGGAGATTCTCCTTGTCCTGCAGCATCTTCGCAACCCTGCGGGTCTTATCCGGAACGCCGTGGTTGGCCACCATCCTGTACTGCACCCAGTCGCACTCCTTGTCAAAGTCAAGCGCAGTAAGAAAATCGTTGTAGTACGGATAGTTGTACGGGCAGTTGAACGGAGGGACATATTCATAACCCTCCACCAGCATACCGTTGCGTCCGAGGGTGTTGTAGCTCAACGGGCCATGGATCTCGGTCATGCCCTCTTTGCGTGCCCAGTCTGTCGCGGCGGCTATGAGCATACGTGCCACCTCGATGTCCTCTATGCAGTCAAACCAGCCGAAACGCACACGCCTGGTCCCATAAAGTTCGTTGTATCTGGGGTTGATGACGGCACATATCCTTCCGGCGACGCGCCCTGAATCCTGCACGATCCACATCTTGCGCTTGCAGTATGACAGCGAGGACACCCTGGTGAGCAGGAACAGCTCGTCCGAATGGAGAGCCGGGACATATTGGGGACAGCCGCGGTAGAGTTCATCCGGGAAAGCGATGAACTTCAGAATATCCCGATGGTCTGTGACTTCCGTCAGTCTATATTGGGCCATATAAATTCAGAATGTATAAAGTCTGCAAATTTAGGAAAAATATGCGTAAGTCCTGCATGATGTCCTCATGACTAAAGTCCCTTGGCCTTTCCTTCATCCCAGATGGCGTCCATCTCGGCGAGGGTCATATCCGAAAGTTTGCGTCCTTTGCGTATAGTGTTCTCTTCCAAATATGTGAAACGGCGCCTGAACTTGCTGCACGTCCCGCCGAGGGCTTTCTCCGGGTCCACCCCGTAGAGCCGAGCCGCATTGATGACTGCGAAAAGCAGGTCCCCGAACTCCTCTTCCTCATGGGCGAAGTCCCCCTCTCCGCAGGCCTCCCTTACCTCTCCGAGCTCCTCCTCCACCTTGGCCCACACATCCTCTTTCTTCTCCCAGTCAAACCCGCATCCGCGCGCCTTCTCCTGCATGGACAATGCCTTGAGGATGGCCGGCATCGCGTCAGGTATTCCGGACATCACCGTCTTGTTGCCATCCTTCTCCTTAGCCTTGACAAGTTCCCACGTGTCCGCTATTTCCTTAGCGCTCAAGTGTTTACCCGCATCTTTTCCAAATACGTGCGGGTGGCGGAACTCCATTTTGTCGCACACCTTGACAAGCGCGTCCGCGATGTCGAAGCGGCCCTGCTCTTCTCCTATCCTGCAATAAAAGGCTATGTGATAAAGCAGATCCCCAAGTTCTTTGGCTATGGACGGAGCATCATCCCTGATGATGGCATCACTCAGTTCATAAACCTCCTCTTCCGTCATGGGCCGTATGGACTCCATGGTCTGCTCCGCGTTCCACGGGCATTTCTCACGCAGCGCGTCCATCGTGTCCAGCAGGCGGGAGAACGCAGCGAGTTTTTCCTCTTTTGTGTGCATTGAATAATTTGCTATTTTTGTCGGCACAAATCTAATAATTATTATTGTCAATCATGAAGACGATGCACTTCGTTTCAGCAGATGAGGCGGTCAGCCACATTCCGTCACACTGCCATATACACCTCAGCAGCGTTGCCAGCGTGCCGCATTGCCTCATCTCGGCGCTTTGTCGCAGGGCCGATGCCGGAGACGTAAGGGACCTGCACTTCCACCATTTCCACACGGAGGGCCCGGCCCCCTACAGCGAGCCGAAGTATGAAGGCATCTTCTTCGAACAAGGCTTTTTCGTGGGCCCGAATGTCCGCAAGAATGTCAACGCCGGATACGCCGACTACCTGCCGGTACATCTCGGGGAAAGCCAGAAACTCTACCGTGACGGAGCAATAAAGCTCGGCGCGGCCCTTGTCAACATCTCCCTCCCTGACGCCGAGGGAAGAGTCAGCCTCGGCACGTCCGTGGACTGCTCGGTGGCCGCTGTTGAAAGTGCAGACCTTGTGATAGGGGTCGTCAACCCCAACGTACCTTTTGCATACGGAGACCTTCTGGATCTCGACCAGTTTGACTATCTCGTACAGGACGACACCCCTCTGGTGACGGCCGGGTTCGCAGAGCCGACCCCGACAGAAGTGCTGATCGGCAAGAACTGCGCGGCACTGGTAGACGACGGAGACTGTATCCAGATGGGAATCGGAGCCCTTCCGAACGCCCTGGCCGCACAGCTGCGGCACCACAAAAACCTGGGGCTGCACACCGAGATGTTCGCCGACGGCCTCCTGGCCCTCATCAAGGCAGGCGTGATCAACGGGAGCCACAAGAAGATAGACACAGGCAAAGTCGTGGCCTCTTTCCTGCTCGGGTCCAACGAAGTCTACTCCTTCATCAACGACAACCCGTCAGTGCTGATGAGAGACATCAAATACACCAACGACCCGTGGGTCATAGCGCAGAACCCGAACATGAAAGCGATCAACTCCGCCACGGAAGTGGACCTGACAGGGCAGATAAGCGCAGACTCCATAGGCACCCGCATATTCAGCGGGACAGGCGGCCAACTTGAATTTGTCCGCGGAGCGACCATGTCCAAGGGCGGGAAGAGCATCACGGCTTTCGCTTCGCGCACCAACAAAGGCCAGAACAAGATAGTCGCACAGCTGAACCCGGGAGCCGGGGTCGTCACCCCGAGGGCGGACGCACACTGGATAGTGACCGAATACGGAGCCGTGGACCTCTATGGCAAGAGCCTCCAGGAGAGGGCGAAGCTCATGATAAGCATAGCCCACCCTGACGACAGGGAGATGCTCGACCGGCAGGCCTTCGAAAGATTCGGGCCTCACTGGCACAACCTCTCCATATAGAACATCAAGCCCCGTGAACATCGGTTCACGGGGCTTTTTTTTGTCAGGCAGGGGTTACAGTTTCCCGGAACGGGCCGCAAAGTCGATTATGAAGTCCGCCGTCCCGTCAATGCCGAGGACAGATGAATCGATGCAAAGGTCATAGTTCGAGGCCACTCCCCAGTGGCCGAATGTGAAGAAATTATAATAGTCCTCCCGGCCCTTGTCCTTCTTGAGCATGAGTTTTTCGGCCTCTTCGCATGAGATGCCCATGCGGCGGCCGACCCTCTCCCGCCGGCAGGTGTCCGGAGCACATACAAACACGTCTACACAATCCTTGCGCTCCCTCAGCACATAGTCGGACGCCCTTCCCACGAAGATGGCGCTCGACTCCTCAGCAATCCTGGAAATCACCGCGCTCTGTATCCGGAACAGTTCACGGTCATTGAGCCCTCCTGTCTGGAAACCGAGACCAAGGATGCGCTTCTGCTCGTCGCTGCGGCGGAAAAGCTCGGCGCTCAGGCCACTCTCCGAAGCCGCCTTGAGTATGAGCTCATTGTCATATACTTTTATGCCGAGCTTGTTGCCCACCGCAAGAGCAACACTCTTGCCGCCGCTCCCGAATTGACGTCCGATATTGAAGATGATGTGTCTTTCCATATCTAAATGATTTATTCTATTGCGCTGCCGAGCGTCTCGGCATCCTGCCCATCCCTAAGCTTGTCGAACTTCTTGAAAAGCCTCAAGACAAAAATCAGGGACACTACCACCGAAAGCATGTCGGCTATAGGGAAACTCCACCATACCCCCCTCTCCTGAAGCCACATGGGAAGGGTGTATATCAGAGGAAGTAGGAATATCAGTTGTCTTGAGAGTGAGAGGAATATCGACTTGCTCACCATCCCCAAACACTGGAAGAAAGTGGAGGTCGTGATACCGAAACCGACAAAAGCGGTACCGGCGCACATTATCCTCAAGGCCTTGGAAGACATCTCGATCATCTCCGGGTCATTGGTAAACAGGCTCACTGCCAGTTCAGGTATCAGTTCCGCCATGAGGAAGCAGAGCAATGTCACAAGGATTTCCCACCTGGCGGTAAGGATGAAGATTTCTTTGACCCTATGATACTGCCTTGCCCCGTAATTATACCCGGCTATAGGCTGGAGCCCCTGGTTGAAACCCATGCAGACCATGATGAACAGCATGGTGAGACGGTTCACAATTCCATAAGCCCCGATGGCCAGGTCGCCACCGTACTTGCCAAGCTGCTGGTTGATAAAGAGAGCCACAAGACACGCGGCAGAGTTCATGAGGAAAGGGCCGAGACCGATGGCGAGGGACTGCTTGGCGATCCTCCATTCTATCTGGAAGACAGGTTTCGGGAAATGCAGAAGGTTCTTCCTGTTGAAGAAGAACTTGAGCGTATACACAAGAGCCGCCATCTGGCAGATCACTGTGGCCATGGCCGCACCCTGGATGCCCATTCCGAAGACAAAAATGAAAATCGGGTCAAGTATGGCATTGGAGATCACGGTAAACAGCGTGAGCCCCATGGCAGTCTTCGGATGTCCGGAGGCGCGTATCAGGCCGTTGAACCCGAAGTACAAATGCGTGAACACATTGCCGATCAGGATGATCAGCATGTAGTCCCTGGCAAAAGGAAGGGTCACGTCGCTGGCTCCGAAGAAACGCAGGATCGGATCCAGGAAGGCAAGTGTGAGGGCCGAGAACAAAAAACCGATTATAAGGTTGAGGCTCAAAACATTGGAGAGAACCTTACGGGCCGTGTCATAGTTCTTCTGCCCAAGAAGGACTGATATCAGAGTAGTCGCGCCCACACCCACAAGTGTGCCCATCGCCGTGGCCAGGTTCATCAGCGGAAAAGTCACCGCCAGACCGCTGATAGCAGCGGAACCAACACCGGGTATGTGCCCGATGTAGATGCTGTCCACCATATTATATAAAGAAGCAGCGGTCTGGGCTATGATCCCCGGGACCGCATACATCTTGAGCAACTTTCCTATCTTCTCTGTTCCAAGCTCCGTTGGAGCCAACGCTGCTGATGCCATTTTCTATGTGAAGAATAATTATGGTTTCTCTACCACTTCAATGTCGAATCTCAGAGGTGAATATGCCGGGATGGCGCTTCCTGAACCGCTTGAGGCGTACCCTAGTTTCGAGAGGAAAATGCCGGTGCCCTCTTCAAACGGGCCCATCCGCCACAGCATATATGAGAATCCGTCTATCACCGAGGTCTTGTTGGAAGTGATGGTGATGCCGGTATAATCGTCGTGGTTGTACTGCACGGATATAGGAGAATAGGTCTTGGAAGAGCTGTAGATCCCGTACATCTTCGCTGTATCAGCCACCGTAGTGTCAAAGACCCTGCCGTTGAGAAGGCGGCCCGTATAATTGATATAGATGGTGGTGTCCGCAGGGAAACCGGCATCCGAGTCCTCCTCATCTTCAGTAGTCCCTTCAGCCGCAGTTTCCTCCATCTCCGGGGCCTTTGTCTGTACATAATAGAACCCGTATTTCAATGAATCCCTGACATTGAGCTGAGGATAATTCTGTGCGAAGAAGCGCCCCAGCGAATCAATCTCCCACTTGTCCATATCCTCGATAGCCTCAAGCAGTTCAATGTCATATATGGCATTGGTGCCGGTAACATTATCAAGATAACCTTGCACTTTGTCATAGCGGGCTGTCGTCATCAGCCATCCCGGGATTATCTCCTGTCGCCGGCCGCCCTCACGCATGGTGGAGAGCATCTCCTCAAGGCCGGCCGAAAGGTAGTTCTCCCCCAAGGTCCAGATGACAGGACCGCACCACGATGTCTCGCTCCACGTGCCGAGCCGCTTTGCAAGAGACGGCACCGTCGTGGCAGTGATGTTGCCGTCGAGCGACTTGAGCGTATAGTTGAGGCGCACATACTTGTCCGACTCCCCTATCGCCTCGCCGGTGCCCTCTTCATCGGAAAGCACATAAGCCCCGAGCGGAGTCGGAGCCAGATCCGGATGGTTCACAAGCATCCAAGCATCGAAATACCTTTTAGATGCATCGTTCTTGCCGGCCTCCACCGTCCTCGCGCAAGATGCGAGGACAAGCAGGCACATCAGACATGATATCGTTCTCTTGATCATAATTCATCTTTTTCGGACGGCGATTCAGTTTGCAGGAATCGTGCCGTCACCCTTTCTATATAATGTCCAGCCTCTTCACGGGAGGCTATGTCCCCGGGGAACAGCAACTTTCCGCCAGCTGCACACTCGTGTCCCCCGCCATGGAACCACTTCCTCGCCAGAGCATTGGAAGACCAGCCGGCCTTCGACCTCACTGACACACGGTAAAAACCTCCATCCTCGCGCAGAAAGATGCTCATCACGACTTTCCCGATCCCGAGAGGCAGGTTCACGAACCCTTCGGTGTCACCGTCCTTCAGACCAAGACGGAAGATGTCTTCTTTGTTGAAGATGGAATAAGCCACGCCGTCCTCCGTGATGTGCATTTTGTCCTTGAGATATACCCCCATGGCCCTGAACCTGTTCTCCCTGTAGGAGTTGTACAGACGGGAGAGGAGCTCTTCACGGTCCACCCCGGCTGCAAGCAGCGCAGATGCCATGGAAAATGTGGACGGAAAGACTGAGTTCGCGAAATTGTTTGTATCCGTCGTCATCCCGGCCATCAGCGAAACCGCGGCCCCATGAGGGAGCCGGGAAGCATCGTGTGCGACATCCGTCATCTCCATAAGAACATGGAAGAGCAGTTCGCTTGCCGAAGACACATCGGTCCGGCTGAACACAAGCGAAAAGCCATCCGCCTCAGGCTGCGGATGATGGTCTATCATGACTCTAGGACAAGACACTGAGCGCAGGACGGCCTCAAGTTCTCCGGATCTCGAAGGCGAGTTGAAATCAAGGCACACCACAAGATCGGCCTCCTTCAGCACAGCCCGGGCACGGGACGGCTCTTCCGAGGCCACCACAACCTTCCCGCCATCCGCCAGAAAAGACAGACTGTCAGGATAAGCATCCGGGACAAGCGCCACAGCCTCCGCCCCGCGCGAGCGCAGATACGACACAAGCGCAGTGCTGCTGCCGAGGGCATCCCCGTCAGGATGGAGGTGAGACACCGTACATATCCTGCGGGACTGCCTGAAAAGCCTGTCCAGCTCGGCGGTCATCTTCTTGTCAAGTGATTCCATCTGTTTCAAATCCACCGCAAATTTAAGAAGAATATTGCATTTGATAAATCAAATTCCTAACTTTGTACGGATTTGGATATTGATAAAAAGAACATAAAATGAACAAGACAGTCAAGATCATCATTGAAGTTGTGCTGCTGGGAGTCATAGCATTCCTGACATATGCAATCTACAGCTCCATCATGGAGCCTGTCAACTTCAACAAGCAGAGAGACTACCGCAAGAGCGTAGCCATCCAGAGACTCAAGGATGTCCGCACCCTGCAGGTCGCCTACAAGTCAGTCAACGGCAAGTTCACTTCTACCGTAGACTCTCTCAAGCTCTTCTATGAAGAGGGCAAGATGCCTGTTGTACTTCAGGTAGGTTCACCGGACGACTCTGTTGCTGTAATGCACACCGAGGCGGTCAAGAGGGCTCACCGCAGGATCTCCAACGAGGAGCTTTACAAGATGTATCTTGCAGGGGACAAGAACCTCGTGTTCTCCATCGAGAACTCCATCCCTGTCAAGGACACCCTCTTCAACGGACGCACCGACTTCAACATCGACTCTCTCAAGACCATTCCGTTCTCAGGCGGCAAGCCTCTCCAGATGGAGGCTATCGTAAAGACAGTTTCAGGTGTGCCTGTACCTCTCTTCGAGGCAAGGATGCCATACAAGGAGCTCCTCGCCGGCATGGATAACCAGCTCCGCATCAACCTCGATGCAGAGTGCGAGGCCCAGAACAAATATCAGGGTCTTCAGGTCGGTTCCATCTCCGCACCTAACAACAACGCAGGTAACTGGGAATAGTGTTCACGCTCGTACCTTCCAGCTTTTTCGACCCTGCTTCAGAGCGTAAGGCTCTTGAGGGAGTGGGCATGGTGAAGGAAGGTTCCGAGACCAGACACATAGAAATACCGGAATATGACGCTGTCCTCATCTACGACGTGGATGAGGACAGTTGCGTATACGGCCAGGAGATGGCCGGTCTTCTGAAGAATCTGGGAAACTGCCCGGAATACAACAAGATATTGTGCAGCATCAGAGACAGGAGGCTGTATCTGGCCATAGCACAGGGAAAGACGCTCATGTTGGCCAACAGCTACGGGGCACAGGACTTCACTACAGCAGAATATTATATCTTTCTGGCCGTCAAGTCTCTTCAGATCAACCCTGAGATGTCCACGATCTGCTTTATGAGCCAGCTGGACGCAGACGAAGAGATGTCGCTGTACAGGTATTTCAAAGCCGTAGTCAGGATATGAGGATCATAGGCGGGACACTCAAAGGACGGACCATCACTCCCCCGGCGGGCTACAGTGCGAGGCCTACCACAGACTACGCGAAGGAAGGACTGTTCAATGTCCTTGACAACGAATATGAATTCGAAGACCTCAAGGTTCTCGACCTCTTTGGAGGCACCGGGGCGATAAGTTATGAATTCGCATCCAGAGGTGCGGCACTTGTATGCTGCGTTGAGATGAACAAGGACAACGCCTCATTCATACGCCGCGAGGCGGCAAGACTCGGGCTTGACAGGATAAAAGCCGTGCACAGCAATGTCTTTGACTTCCTTCCCATCTGCCATGAGAAGTTCGACATCATTTTCGCTGATCCGCCTTATGCTCTTGATGGTCTGGAGACCCTCCCGGACAAAGTCCTCGGCAGCGCAATCCTTCAGGAGGGCAACTACTTCATCCTTGAGCACGGGGATGAGCACAGTTTCAAGGAGCACCCGAAATTCAAAAAAGAGAAAGTCTACGGCAGGGTGCACTTCTCATTTTTCGAACAATAACCTGCCCCGAATCAGGATTTGCATTGTGATCCATATTACGAATAAACTTTTTTATTCGTAATTTTGAGTATTGAATTATCACAATGAAAAAGTATTTCTCATTATTGGTGATGCTCGCACTAGGTGCATGTACACCAAAAACTTATCTCTGGAACGCCGATAACGCGACCGTGGACATGGATGTTTACAGACAGCAGTACAAGCTCAACAAGGCCGAGTGGGACGCCGCTTTCAAGTTCCTCTCGGATCCCGAGACCGGAAATCTGCCGGCAGGAAGATATGAACTTACAGAGAACACATTTGCCAACATACAAATAGATTCCACCCGCACTTCGATGCAATGGGAAGATCATCACAAGAGAATTGACCTTTTCTATATCGTTGAAGGAAGAGAACTCGTCAACGTCTGCAAACCGGAGGAACTTCGTGAATGCACCAGACCTTACACGGACGAAAAAGATGTTGAGAACTATTTGTCATCAACCAATCCGCGCCCCGTCGTGCTCACTCCAGGAAAATTTGTGATCCTCTTCCCGTCCGATGCGCATCAGCCGTTACTGGATCCGGACGGGATTCCCGCTCCGATCAAAAAGATAGTCGTGAAAATTCCTTACGCTTCAGAATAATCCGATGAAAAAGATAACGGTTTTTAATTCTGCCTTCCTCTCGCTGCTCTGCATCAATGCCGCCGCACAAAATTTGAGCGGGCTAACGGACCTTGACTATTTCAAACATCATCTCAAAGTGATAAGCGCGGACGACTTCGGCGGCCGCAAACCGCTCACAGAGTACGAGACCAAGACAATTGATTACATCCGTGACCAGTACGTGGCTCTCGGCCTGCAGAGCGCCCCTGGAGGGTATTTCCAGGAAGTTGAGGAAATCAAGACCAGAACATCCCTCAAAGGAGGAAGACTCACGGTCAAGGGAAAGGGAGGAAAGGTCATCGTAAAAGCCCCTGACGAGATCGTCCCGTGGACACTGCGCAACACAGATAAAGTTGACCTGAAAGATGCCGGACTTGTATTTGCAGGTTACGGAATCACGGCTCCCGAATACAACTGGGACGACTTCGGCGGGCTGGATGTCAGCGGCAAGGTGCTGCTCGTTCTTGAAAACGACCCTGGCATCCATGACAACACGGTATTCGGCGGGAAAAACCAGACATACTACGGACGTGCCTCCTATAAATTCGAGGAAGCATTCAGGCGCGGGGCTGCAGGATGCCTCGTAATCCACATGCCGTCTACTTCCGCATACAAGTTCTCAAGCATACAGTCTTCACACGGCGGAGAGGAAATCTCCCTCGTTGACGCCAATGCCAACAGGGACGCGCTCGGAATGAGCGGATGGATAGGAGAAGATGCCGTAAAGCGCATATTCAAGTCAGCCGGGGAGGACTATTACGCGATCGTGGAAAGCGCGCGCAAGAGCGACTTCAAGGCTGTCCAGCTCGATGCCAAGATGAACGCCGTACTGGAAGTCACTGCCGGGACAGGCATATCACATAATGTGATCGGCATGATTCCCGGAACCGATCTGAAGGACGAATGCGTAGTCGTGATGGCTCATTGGGACCATCTCGGAATCGGAGAACCGGTGGACGGTGACGCCATCTACAACGGTGCAGGTGACAATGCCTCTGGTATAGCAGGCATGCTGACACATATCAGGCGCTTCATCGCCGACGGTACCAGGATGCGCCGCACAGTCATATTTGCCGCACTCACATCTGAAGAGGACGGGCTTTTGGGATCGGAATGGTATGCAAAACACCCTGTGATGCCTATTTCAAAAACCGCAGCTGCCGTCAACATCGACGGCGGGGCACCGCTCGGAAAGGCAAGGAATGTGGAAGTCTACGCTGGAGGGCTGTCCACTGTAGACAGGACAGTCTCGATCCTCGCAGCAGCGCAAGGTCGCAGAGCGGACATAATAATTCCCGATACACGCGGCATATTCTTCCGCACGGACCTTTTCAACATGCTCCGTGCAGGTGTGCCTGGAGTTTTCGTCTGCGGAGGACAGGACTGGATCGATCCCGAGGATCACAGAAGACACTTCAATCCGCCTTACCACCACCCGAAGGATGAATGGCGCGAAGACTGGGACATGTCCGGCGTGATGGACCAGTGGAATCTTATCCACGCCCTCATCGAGGCTTACGCCGATGACGACCAGATGCCGCGATGGCTTCCCGGTTCAGGATTCAGCAGACCCTCACAGAACTGAGACACAACATACCCAAAAGAGGCAGGCCCCATATGAGTGCCTGCCTCTATTTTATCGGTACAGCGTATTACTTCACGATGTGACCGGTAATCTGTCCGCTGCATGCCGCGGCGTTGGCCTCATCCGTATCGATATGCATCGCAAGTGCGTACTTGTCTGAGACACGGACTACGGTATCACCGAACACGAGTTTGCGTCCGGTCTCCTGCTCGACCTCGACAGAGACGATCTCCCCGTTCTTGACACCGAAGCGCTCGGCATCGGCAGGAGTCATGTGGACATGACGCTTGGCGATGATCACACCTTCGGAAAGTTCAATTTCACCGCATGGTCCGACAATCTTGCAAGGAGCCGAGCCGGCCACATCTCCACTCTCTCTGATCGGGGCCACGATTCCGATTGTACGGGCATCGGTAAATGAGAGTTCCACCTGATTTTCAGGACGGACAGGGCCGAGGATAGAGCATTTGAGACTGGCTTTCGGTCCTACGACCTCTACTTTCTGATTGGAGGCATACTGCCCCGGCTGAGAAAGAGGCTTCTTGACCTCAAGTTCAAACCCTTTTCCGAAAAGGACATCCAGAGCCTCACGGGTGACGTGGACGTGTCTTGCGGATGTCTCGATGATAAAATTGTCCATAATTATCTGATTGCTGTAAATTTAGTTGTCAAGTTCGGAAACTATGCGCATTGTGTCGCGGGCTATCACAAGTTCCTCATTGGTAGGAATCATGGCAACCTTGACGGTGGAGTCAGGGGCTGAGATGATGGTCTCGGAATGAGCGTTCTCGTTGGCTTCATTGTCTATCTTGACCCCAAGATATGCCAGATTCTCGCATACGCGACGGCGCAGACGAGGGTTGTTCTCCCCTATCCCGGCCGTGAACACGATAAGATCCACACCGTTCATCTCCGCGATGTATGCCCCGACGTTCTTGATGGTATCGTAAGTGAGTTTCTTCAGGGCGATCTTCGCCTGACGGTCTCCGTCGAGGGCGAGCGTGTTGAGGTCGCGCATGTCGGAGCTCTTGCCGGTGAGGCCGAGGAAACCGCTCTTCTTGTTCATCACCTCCGTCATCTGATCCGGGGTAAGCCCCTCCTTCTTCATGATATAAGGAACTATGTTGGCATCGATGTTACCGCAGCGGGTACCCATGATCATGCCCTCAAGCGGTGTGAAACCCATCGAAGTGTCCACACACTTGCCGTCTTTGACGGCGGTGATGGAACTGCCGTTGCCAAGGTGACACGTAATAATCTTTGAATGCTCCAGATCCAGCCCGGCAAGCTTGGCTCCTCGGCGGGACACGTACTGATGTGATGTGCCGTGAGCACCGTAGCGGCGCACACGGTATTTGGTATAGTATTCATACGGCAGCGCATACATGTAGGCATACGGCTCCATGGTCTGGT
The DNA here is from genome assembly GCA_934702165.1 of uncultured Bacteroidales bacterium. GTDB lineage: Bacteria > Bacteroidota > Bacteroidia > Bacteroidales > UBA932 > Cryptobacteroides. The sequence goes on from CAKUYG010000004.1 coordinate 22,417, forward strand.
GGAAAGCCGTATCGAATGTGACTACCTGCGGCACTTTAGGAAGCACATGGGAAATGGCGTCGATGCCGAGAAGGTGTGCCGGGTTGTGAAGCGGTGCGAAGTCGCAGCAGATCTCAATCTTCTTGATGACATCATCGTTGACAAGGGTGCTGCCGGAGAAGAAATCGGCCCCCTGCACGATGCGGTGCCCAACGGCCTCGATGTCATCGAAACTCTTGAGCACACCGTGCTCAGGATCCACAAGGGCGTCAAGGACAAGCTTCATCCCGACTTTATGGTCAGGTATCGGGAGAGTCCTGGTAAAAGGTTCCTTGCCTGTAGGCTTATGAGTGATGCATCCGTCCGGAAGGGAAATCTTCTCGACCAGCCCCTTGGCCAGAAGTTCATAAACATCGTCCCCCTTCATATCAAGAAGCTGATACTTGATGGAGGAGCTGCCGCAATTGATTACTAATATTATCATAATGTCATTGAAATGTGGGGCAAAATTACGAATAATTATGTACTTTTGGAAAGTTTGCAACGGAAAATGGTCGGAGCGGGAGACATGGCGGGGATTTCCGCCGCATATCTTGCGGGCATCGCACTGATGTCCGTCATAAAGCCCGATCCTGAAGTCCTCTATGCAGCCGGAAGCGCCGGCCTTGCCGGCTCTCTGGCAATGCTCCTGTTTTTCTGCAGGAAGCACAGCGGTCCGGCAATTGCCCTTCTTCTGTTTTTTCTCCTCGGAATATTCACTTACTGCTCCGGCGAACTGGGAAGCGCCATCGTCCGGCAGCGTTCAGGTATGGCGCAGACGGCTTTTGCTGCTCTCAGGAAGACGATAAGCCGCGCCGGGCTTGGGAAGGATAGCGAAGCACTGGTCTCGGCTCTGCTGACAGGGGACAGAAACAGCCTTTCGCGAGATGTGGTGGCGGCGTTCCGCGATGCCGGGGCCGCGCATATCCTTGCCCTGTCAGGGCTTCACCTTGGGATAATCTACGGGCTTTTTAAAAAAGTGATGTCATGGACTGGCCGCAGCCGTCCGTCAGAGATCCTGACAAGCGCCACCGCCGTATGTGCAGCAGGATTCTACGTACTGATGACAGGCTGCAGCGCTTCCGTGATCAGAGCCTTCCTTTTCATCTGCTTCAACGAAGCCGCAAGGCTCTGCCCGGGAAGGCGCAGGTCCCCGCTCACAATATACGCGGCAGCTCTCACCGTACAGCTGGCATTCGATCCCGCGGCCGTCACCTCGGCAGGATTCCAGCTCTCTTACCTGGCGATGCTGGGCATTTACCTGCTTTTCCCGCGGCTCGAGGCCTGGTTTCCCGGATCCGGTAAGAATCCCCTGAAAAGGATCTGGGACTCGGCGGCCATCACCCTCTCATGCCAGGTCTTCACGGCCCCGCTGGTGTGGTGGTATTTCAGGTCGTTCCCGCTCTATTTCCTCATAACCAACCTGGTGGCGCTGCCCCTGACCGAAGCACTTATAATCTGCGCGGCGGCCGCGATCACAGCAACGGCGGCAGGACTGTGCCCGCCGCCGCTAATACATCTCGTTGATATTCTTGCCGGAGCGCTCACCGGCTTTCTGGAGGCCGTGGCCTCTATTTCCTGACGCACCTTACCGTCGAGCCGAAATCCGTCTTGGACATCAGACCGCGGTAGACTATTTCCTTGTCTTGATAAAAGTAGCGGAGCACGCCCATTCCTTCTTCGCTGTCGGATGTCCAGAAGGCGGCGTATTCATAGAGTGACTTGTTCTCGGACCTCTCTCCGTCCAGAAGCATGTATCCTGACGGCATCACCGAGAGTCCGGACTTGTCCGTTATCTTCACGTCACGCCAGAACTCCCACATCCGTGTCCCATTGAAATAGAGATTCTGCATCAGACTTCCGGCCAGCCCCTGAAGGTCCTTGCCGGGTTCGGAACTTTTGCCGAACTCCCTGCCGAGTGCCGTCCAATCGGCATCCGAAGGAAGCGTCCAGCCTTCCGGGCAGGCGCTCTGAGCTTCTTCCCAACTATAGTAGCGCCCGAAAATATCGGACATCACGTCACAGCCCGCATAAGCGCGCCCTGCACCCTCCCAGGCGAGATTCTGACGCATCCAGTCGGTCCCGGAAATATTTCTGTAATAATACTTGCGCCCGTCACGCGGGTCAGTGTACACCTTATCGGTCAAGTATTTGGTGAAACCTGTGATGGAACCGCCACCGTCAAGGCCGCTCTTGACTGCGGTAAACGTCTTGGAGGTACTGGTTCCGTAGTAGATGCCGTCCGTAGTAAAAGCACCGAGCGTGATGGAGAGGTTGCCGATCGTGTCGGGAACCTCGAAAGTGAAAACCTTCTTGAGGACGGTCCCGTCGCCTGAGACTAGAGTATCGTACAACGACGTGGCCGGATCTTTGAAATAGTATCCGACCGCGCCGCCGTCACCGCGGGTCACGGTCATAAGTGTGTCGATGTTGAACGACTTGGTATAGCCCTCGGTGACATAGGTAGGGACAGTGACTGAAAGCGAACCGTCCATATAGAGCTTTGAATCGTCAGTATCCTTCTTGCACCCCTGCAGCAGCATCGCTGCGCAGGAGAGGGCCGCAAGTGATATTTTCCAGATATTCATCCTCGATTATTTTCTGTTACAAAATGCAAATATAGTGACTATCGCGCGTAAAATCTCGTAACTTTGTACAAATACTTTGCCGAAAAAATGAAGTCATTCCCCAAAACAGTGCTCATCATGGTGCTTGCGGCCGCCGCCGGATGCACCTCAAACAGATATGAGACCTTCAGCGGATACGCCCAGGGCGGCACCTACAGTGTCAAAGCCAATCTCGAAGGGGTTTCAGTCCCGCACGAGACCATAGCCGCAAGCATCGACTCCCTGCTGGAGGAAATCGACTTCAGCATCTCTGGCTACAACAAGAACTCCCTGCTGAGCAGACGCAACGCGGGAGAGGACATCGTCCCGGACAGGCACTTCAAGGCCCTTCTCGAACTGTCCGAAAAGTACTCGAAGATGACGGACGGCGCTTTCGATGTATGGGCCGCGCCTCTGTTTGACATCTGGGGATTCGGCTTCACCGCCGACTCCCTCCCCTCCCCGGAGCGGATAGCCGGGGCACTGGCCTTGTGCAAAGAGCACAAGACTCTCAATCTCAATGCTATCGCCCAAGGATATAGCTGTGATGTCATAGCATCATACCTTTATTCCATAGGAGTCAAGGACATGCTTGTGGACATAGGGGAGATCTACTGTGACGGCCTCAACCCGCACGGAAAAGGCTGGAGCATAGGGGTTGACAATCCGGTGGACGGCAACGACACACCGGGCCGGGACCTGCGGGGCATCTGGCGCTCCGACGGGAGCGGCCAGGGCATAGTCACCTCCGGCAACTACCGCAAGTTCTACATCAGGGACGGGAAGAAATATGCCCACACGATAGATCCCCGGACCGGTATGCCGGTGCAGCACAACCTGCTGAGCGCCACGGTTGTGGCCCCGAGCGCGGCTGAAGCCGACGCCCTTGCCACGGCCTGTATGGTGATGGGGGCCGAGGCCGCCCGGGAGTTCGTCCTCTCCCACCCGGGGATAGAGGCCTACCTGATCACTTCAGACGGGACCTGGGCGTCGGAGGGATTCAAAACTGAAAAGTAATTTCAGGCAAAATCGCTATCTTTGCGTTTTAAACACAGACACACAATGGAAGAAAGATATATGGACACCGACAACATCGGCCTTGACTACAACACTACTAGAGAAAAGCTGAGGATGCCCGAGTACGGGCGCAACGTATTGAAGATGGTGGAGCATCTGCGCACAATCCAGGACAGGGCCACCCGCACCGGGCAGGCCAGGGCCGTGATCAAAGTGATGGAGATACTCAACCCGCAGGTCCACCTGCAGGAGAACTACGAGCACAAGCTCTGGGACCAGCTCTACATGATAGCCGATTTCAACCTTGACGTCGACTCCCCGTACCCTTGCCCGCAGAAGGAAGAGTTCACCACCGCCCCCGTACCGCTCCCGATGAAAGACGAGAGGATAAAGGCCGCCCACTACGGGCGCAACATAGAGAAAATCATCAACCTGCTGTGCAGCGAGCCCGATGGAGAGGTGAAGACCGAAATGATAAGATGCCTGGCTATCTACATGAGGCAGCAATACCTTATATGGAACAAGGACAGCGTGGCCGACGAGACGATTTTCGCTGACATCGAGAAGATTTCAGACTACAGGCTCAAGGTTCCCGAGGGCCTGGATCTCGGACGCATCTCCAATGACGCCAGCTTCGCACGCCCGGGTCTCGGGATCAACTATGGACAGGGCGGCGGCCAGAAGAACAACCGCCAACACAAAAACAACAGAAGGCAGAACAGGAAGAAATAATGAGGTTCTGGGACAGATGGGACGAGAATGAGAAAGCCGCAGCAATCCGGGTAGCCGGACTTTGCGTGGCTGCTCTGACCTTATTTGTATTCATAGCCACCGCCTCATACCTGTTCCACTGGGAACAGGACATGAGCCTTTTTGAAGGCGGCCCGGCATCCGAGATCGGCAACAAGGCCGGCCGGGCGGGCAACCGCACCGGATATTTCCTTGTATGCGAACTCTTCGGGCTCGGAAGTTTCGCACTGCTCATCATACTGGCAGCCGTATCGATAAGACTGCTTGCCCGGAAATGGAGCCAGTCTCTCATTAAGACCGCTCTCATAGCACTTTTCGGAGCATGCATAAGCTCACTTGCGTTTGCTTTCATCGGAAATCTCGCCTCGCTTGACAACATCTTCGGGGGAGGACTTGGAGGCAGGTGCGGGGCCAAAGTCGTAAACTGGGCCGAAGAGCAGATAGGGATACCGGTGACAGGCGTAGCGATCGCAGTGCTCTTCATCGCACTGCTGATATTCTCTTCTAAGCGGTTCAGCAGATGGCTGGCCACAGCCGGAAGCAGGAAAAAACCTGTAAAGCCCATAGCTGATGAGGCTGAGGGAAGCCCGGTTCCGGAGCCTGATGAGACAGTGAATACTGAAAGCCCCGAAGTAGAAGGTGAAGGTGAAGAAGATGATGATGATGATGCGACGCCGGTTCCGGATGTTGAGCCAGAGCCATTGACTGTCATGGCTCTGAAAGCGGAGCCTCAAACCGCCGAGCCGGCCCCACAGGCGCCGCTGGCCCAACAGGCGCCGCCTGCGGCGCCTGACAACGGCAACTTCACCGTGGTCAAGGGGGACGCTCTTGATACGGACATCACCAAGGACCTCACCCCGATAGACAACAGGCTCGATCCGCCGGACGGACTGCCGGACTATAAATTCCCTTCCCTTGACCTTCTGAAATCCCACTCAAGCGGACGCAGGGAGGTCTCAAGCGAAGAACTGACCCGCAACAACAACAAGATCAGAGCCACCCTTGCCAACTACAAGATACAGCTCACCGATGTCAAGGCGATTGTCGGACCGACGGTAACTCTATATAAGGTATATCCTGCCCCGGGTGTGAAGATTGCCGAGATAAAGAAACTTCAGGAAGACATAGCCCTCGCCCTCAACGCCAAGGGTGTGAGAGTCGTGGTGCTCTCCGATGCCGTGGGCATAGAAGTGGCCAATGACTACGCTTCAATAGTGCCGCTGAAAGCCCTGCTCAACGACAACGAGTTCCGCAACAGCAAGGCGGACCTGCCTGTGGCCATCGGATACACCATCACCCAAAAGGTGAAAGTCTTCGACCTCGCCGATGCCCCACACCTCCTCGTGGCAGGCGCCACCAAACAGGGCAAGTCCGTGGGTCTCAATGTAATCGTCACCTCCCTGCTGTACAGCAAGCACCCTTCAGAACTGAAATTCGTATTCATCGACCCGAAGATGGTGGAGTTTTCAGTTTACTCCAGACTTCTGAAGCATTATCTGGCAGTGCTGCCTGACGCATGCTCGGAAGAGGACGAGCAGGACAACGCCATAGTCAAAAAGCCGAAGGACGCGGAGAAGATACTGCGCTCCCTGTGCATAGAGATGGACCAGAGGTACGAACTTCTCAGCAAGGCCGGGGTCAACAACATCCGCCTTTACAACGAGAAGTACAAGTCACGCAGGCTCAACCCCGAGAAGGGGCACCGCTTCCTGCCATACCTTGTTGTGGTGGTGGACGAATATGCCGACCTCACAATGAGCCAGGGTGCAAGCCCGGAGACCAAGTCTGCCAGCCGCAGCATCACCAACTCCATAGTCCGTCTTGCCCAGAAGGGGCGTGCAGCCGGACTCCATGTGATATTGGCAACGCAGAGGCCGTCCGTAGACGTCATATCAGGAGTCATCAAGAGCAACTTCCCTATGCGCATCGCCTTCCGCGTCGCATCCAGGACAGACTCCATGACGATCCTCGACAGCCCTGGAGCAGAAAAGCTCATCGGCCGCGGAGACATGCTCTTCTCCGCAGGAATAGACTCGGAACGAATACAGTGCGCCCTTGTCGATGTGGATGAGGAGATCGAAGGCATCACCCGTTTCATAGGCGATCAGAAAGGCTACGGCAGGAGCTACAACAGCCCTTATTACCTCCCATCCGTGGAGGACGCCTCAGCCGATGGCGGAGAAGCCGGAGGCAGTGTGGACATGCACAGTCTGGACGAACGCTTCGAGGAAGCCGCCAAGATGGTGGTCACCACACAGAGAGGTTCGACATCTGACCTGCAGCGCAAGCTCGGAATGGGATATGCCAAGGCCGGACGTGTCATGGACCAGCTTGAAGCAGCCGGTATCGTAGGCCACCAGGAAGGTTCAAAGCCGCGCCAGGTGCTTGTCCCGGACCTGAACACACTCCAGCCTATCTTGGACGCATTCCTGAAGCGCTGATGAGAAAGTCAGCCCTCATACTATCCCTGCTGCTGTGCCCGCTTCTCATGATGGCACAGCAGCTTCCAGAGAAACAGATCAGGGAAATACTCGGACATCTTGACAGAGAGAGGGTCACCCTCGAGTATGAATGCGTGACCGGGGGCCCGGCTCCTGTCCACCTGCAGGGGACCTTGGTGCTCCAAGGCAACTGCTATCTGGCGAAAGGCAACGGGATGGAAATCTACTGCGACGGCACCTCACGCTGGACAGTGGACCCGGAAGAGAAGGAAGTCTATATCGAAGATGCCGGCGGCATAAAGGAAATCCTGGAAAGCGACAATTCCATCAAGAGCTTGAGCATCAAGAATATAAAATATATCCCACAGACAGGTGGCCTGCGGGATTTCAGATTCGACATCTCTTCACTGGATTCCTCCTGGGTCGTCACTGACCTGCGTGAGGGATGATGATGTCATAGGTCTTCCCGGCCTTGTTGACAAGCTTGTTGTCACGCAGCCAGAGGTTCGCGCCCTTGAGCTGGGCATAGCTGACACCGTTTTCCTCGGCAAAGTCCACCAAACTCTCTATCGGGCCGCTTATCTCCACTATCTTCTCAGGAGGATAATAACGGTATCTCTCCGAGTGCGGCACATTGAATCCGAAGTCGGAAGGCCTTTCAAAGAACATCTTGGCGGCGAGGACCCTGAACATGTATCTTGACGTCTCTTCTACAAGCCAGAGATCGAGCGCGCTTGTCTGCCTCTGGTCCGAGAGTTTCCTTGTGATGCCGTTCTGTCCACCATTGTAGCTGGCGGCCACGGTCATCCAGTCCCCGTATTTGGCAAAAGCCTTCTTGAGGTAGTCACACGCGGCTTTGGTAGCCTTCTCTATGTTGTAGCGTTCGTCAACTTCCGAAGTCACCTCCAGTCCGTATTCCCGTGCCGTGGCTTTGGTGAACTGCCACAGCCCGGCAGCACCGGCCGAAGAGACGGCCTTGGGGTTGAGGTTGCTCTCGATCGCCATCAGATATTTGAGGTCTTCCGGCACGCCCTCCCTGCGGAGTATCGGCACCACCTGGGTGAAGATCCTCTCGGACTTCTTCAGCATGAGAAGAGAATTGGTGTGCATATAGGTAAATGCAATCAATTCCCGGTCCATCCTCTCAAACAGGTCCTCCCTGTCGAAACGTACGGTCTGGCCCGCAAAAACAATCTTCTCCGGCACACGCGGTGGCTGCTTGTGCAGATCCGCCTCATCCTGCCCGGAAGACATCACAGCCGTCAGCAGCAGCGCGGCTGCGGAAAGAAAAAGTCTTTTCATCATATAAACTGCATTTTATCTTCTTCCACATACCATATCACCGCAGAAAGCACATTATAGCCAAGCTGGCGGTATATGGCGGCATAGTTGCCTACCTGCCTCAAGTACACGTCCTCCGGGTGACCGAACTTGAAATCCACCACAATGACACCCTCCGGACGCATTATCACCCTGTCCGGACGGTAGTCCTTGCCGTTTGAGGCGAAAATCGACGCCTCGTTAAGGATCCGCACACTATCATCTCCGCGAGGCGGAAACCATTCTGGATGAGCCGATATCCGCCCGGAAAGCAGAGAGAGGGCTTCCCGTGCCTCCTGCGCATCAAGGGACCCGTCCATTACGGCCGCATCCACAGCCCCCCGCAGGTCTTCCGGAGAGACTATGCCGGACAATATCTTATGCAGGATCACACCCCTGAGCCTCGCGGACGCGCCGGCTCCTGTCTTTCCGTCCTCTCCGAAGAAATCGACAGCATCAGATGACGGGGCGAGCCTGCCGGCAAGCGCCACGGAGGCGAAGCTTATCGGGAACTCCTCCTCGACGGACTTCTCCTTGCGTTTCATCCTGCTGAAATCATACTCCTCACCGAAGCTGATCTCATCCATGCCGCCACCGAACTCATAAAGGATATCGCTCATCTTCTTGTAGTCCGGACGGCAGGCCTTGAGGGATTCCCTGAAAGCCTTGGTTGGCGGGGCTGAGATGATATGCAGGGATTTCTCGGCCCGCGTGAGAGCCACATAGAAAAGGTTCATGTTGTCCACAATCTGGCGGCTTCTCTCCTCATCCACGGCTCCGCGGAAATACGAGGCTTCTGCCTGCAGGCCCAGATTCACTGGATAAATACCGTCCAAGCAGGCCGGGAGACGCGAAGATGAAGCATCAAGACGACACCAGTGCACCCCGCTCTTGTACAACCCCACCTTATCTGCATAAGGAAATATCACATAGGGGAACTCGAGGCCCTTGGACTTATGTACGGTGAGTACCCTGACCGCTGCGGAGTTCTCCGGAGAGCCTATGTAGCGGTCTTTCTCTTCCCAATGCTCAAGGAAATACCTGAGGCTGTTGCCGTTGACTTCCGTCCAGCTCTGCAGTTCGTCCATGAAGGCCTGTATGAAGAGGGTCTCTCCATGGAATGACTCGGGATCATGCTCACGGATGGAGCGCAGGAGCGATTCACAAAGGTCCACAAGGGAATGGTATGTCTTGGGGAAACTGATGTCCATCGACTGCGCAAGAAACGAGCTGATGCCGTCGTCTGGGTTCTCAAATGCCTCAAGCAGGGCAGTCAGGCGGCGCACCACGCCGGACGACTTCATATTGAGCGAGTCGTCCGAAATGACAGGCACCCTGTTGGAAATCAGATAGTCCGCGATCTCAGCCCCTTGTTTGTTGCCACGTACCAGCACGGCGATGTCTCCCCACTCAGCCCCGGCTTCCCGGGCCCTGGAGACAGACTCGAGTACTGCTTCAAGCTGGTCTTTGCAGAAAGTCAGGCGCACCTGTCCCTCCTGCTGTTCTTCCGTCATGGGCGTCTGCGCGACATCAGAGTATATCTCCCCCAAGCCGAGCGCCTCAGACGCCTTGCGGAAAAACGAGTTGTTGAAGCCCACCACACGGCGGGAACTGCGCCAGTTGCAGCCGAGGGTCTCGACATCCGCATCCGGGAACTCCTCCCCCACCTTCTGTCCGAGAAGATGCCAGTCGGAATCGCGGAAGCGGTATATGCTTTGTTTGACATCTCCCACTATCAGACACGAGTCTCCTTTGGACTCACTCTCCCGCAGGAGCGGCAGGAAGTTGTCCCACTGTATGTTGGAAGTGTCCTGGAACTCGTCAAGAAGAAAATGCTCATACCTCACCCCGAGCTTTTCATACACGAAAGGGGCGTCCGAACCGTTGATGATGTCACGCAGTATCGTGTTGGACTCGTCCAGACACATCAGATTCTTCTCCTTGAGCAGGGCGTCGAACTCCCTGTAGAACTCCCCCGCGAGCCCCAGGCTGAATGTCAAGGAGTTGATCATGAAAGCCGTGGCATAGGCACCGTATGCCTCGTCAAGATATGATGCCAGTTCAGGATCTTTTGCGAGCATCCTTTTGCCCGGCATCTTGATGAAATCCGAAG